>DATNRH010000577.1 GCA_036703605.1 Candidatus Obscuribacterales bacterium
TCATCCTAGCAAACTTAGGTAGAGCTGACGATGCTAGTGTGAGGTTTCTGACCAATTGCTATTCAATTGATCGGATGGATAGATGTTCGTCTAGGTCGATACAAGCTGGCTCACCAGCCAGTTGATTACCCCACCCCGATAGCGCTGGCAGATTTGAGCGATCGCTTCCTGAGGATAGCTACCGTCATAGAAACTAATGATGTTGCCATAGACAGCATTGGGGGGAAATACGTTGGCTGGATTGAGGTCTGTGGTTTGTAAGTCAAACACGTTGACATCGGTACCGTGGCAATAGTCCACCATAATACTTAGCCCATACCCGCGCTGCTGTAGGGTTGTGAGGCATTGCATAGTGCCTTCGAGAAACTTGGGTGCCCAGCCCTTGGCGCCAGCCTGGCGATCGGTACCGCCGCCATATTCAAACATGGTGACCTTGGGCAAGAGCGACGCGGGGAGGTCAGCAAACTGCTGGATGACCACCGGCTCCCAGCCTTCAATATCCAGTTTTAGGCAAGTAATCTGCTGGGCAGCGATCGCCTTCATCAAGTCAGGTAGATCGATGGTGGGTACCTGCTGGCTCCGCGCCGATGAGCCAAACCAGTCTGGAGCCAGAGAGTTAAAGTTCTGATTGCCCAAGCGAGCAAACTGACCGCCATAGAACGTCTGCGTGCCTGTTTGATTGGATAAACAGGTTTCTAGCAACTGAATATGATGGCGCTGACAGAGTTGTCGCAGTTTGGGAATGGGTAAGGGTTCAATGGCAATGGTGGAAAACCCGAGCTGGGCAAACATTTGGCAGTAGAAGGCGAAGGTGCCAACCCCCACATCTAAACAAAGCCCTTGACGCTGGGGATCAAGGGTCGGCAGAATCTGTTTCAGCAAGGCGGTACAGCAAGCTTCAACGCGCATGATGGGGTGGGGTAGGGTGGGTATTGATAAACAGGGCATTGAAATAGATCACGTGACCATCCCGAGCCTGAATCTGGTCTAGGTTACCGCAGTAGCTGTAGCCCAAACCGCTCAGCAGCTCAAAAATTGTCTGAAAGGTCGCTTGCCCATCATAAAGCGCATCTAACGAAATCTCGACGATGCAGGCCTTGGCTTGGGCAAAGGTTTGCAGACCGCCACGAATCACCCGGTCTTCATAGCCTTGCACATCTAGCTTGATCAGAACGTCGGGCTGGGGAAACTGAGGTAATTGGGCGATCGCTCCATCCAAGGTGGTTTGGGTC
>DATNRH010000578.1 GCA_036703605.1 Candidatus Obscuribacterales bacterium
CATGCTACCTTCCTTCAGCAGTTCAGTTCCTGAGCTTGCCTGGTCGATTGTGGCATCGGACCTCGACTCCCTCTCTACCACTGGCAAGGCGTACGCTCTGCGAAAGTATCTTAATGATGGGGAGCGCACGTCTGCTGCTTCGCTTGAAAGTGACCTCCGTGACCTTGTTCGCATTCGTGGGCGAACTGCCTACATATCATGTACGTTACTCTCTTTAATATTGCAGATGGTCCTGGTTCGGCTACAATCGATACTACGGCCACGCTGTGGGCGCTTCCTGGCCTTGTTGACCTCACTCCTACACACCCGCATAACGAAAAACTGGCAAATGAAATCGCAGCCATGTCCCTGGGTCCATCTATGCTCGCTGTGGCTGGCATTTCGCTTTCCCTCTATGATGAATCTGTTGGCAATGCAAACCCCAATTTGACCCTTGTTGTATCGGGTACCACAAGTGGTAACGACTACATCAACACGGTCTTCGATGACCCTACTGATGCACCTGTTTCGACGTTCCAGGCCTTCGAAGGGGAGACAGAGCTTGACTTTGCTGCCTCAGGGCAAGGACAGGCCTCTGTTGTCGTGGGCCTGTCCTTCACTCCGGCTTCGTTTGCTACAGTCCCAGAATATCGCGGCATCTTTGTTGAAAAGACTATTCGCGCTTTTGATAGCCTAACAAGCTCTGCCTATGGCCCCATCCTTGAGGCGGTAGTGCCAGGCAATCTTTACCAAGTTACGGTCCAGGTAGCCCGTATGCCACTCACCAGTAGGTCACAACTCCCGACAGTCTCTCCATGGTGAGGGTGGTTGATGCCCTACCAGGCGCCTTGGAAGCGGTCGATGACAACTTGGAAGGCGGGGGCTTCTACCTGCCTTGGTACTATCCACAGTGCCGATTCTGCTCTTGGTATTGGGTGTGGTGGCGAAAGGAGGTCCGTGCCGACCGCGTTGAGTGGCAGGCATCCTCTGTCTCACCTGGCACTCATACCCTCACATACGTTGCCCTAGCTGTGACTGAGGTTCGCATTTGTCCTTGCTCATTTCCTAGGGCCGCTTCTCCGTCCCTT
>DATNRH010000579.1 GCA_036703605.1 Candidatus Obscuribacterales bacterium
CTTGATGACCTACTGGAACGGGTAGAGCAGCGCTGTGTACAACTCCTGAACCTTACCGACTTTATCTCAGGCTTGACCCAGTTCCATTGGTGGAAGGCGTTTCAATGCTAAGTGTGGCTGATTAAGCGGACTTGATATGACTCGGCGATTGTAGTCATGGATGAACATCCAGATCGCACCGATGGAATTCTCTAGCTTCTTGGAAAAGGATAGTGTCTTCCTCACCAGCCGAGAAATCCGCTGCCTTAAAGTGTTGCTTAGTCTTTCGATGTAGCTCGTCAAGCCGCTATCTTTGTCAACAGCAACGTGCCGCTTGCTCGCAATCACGTCGACGTAGGCCTCCCAATAGTCGGTGTAGACCTTGGCAATCGATGCCGACACCCCAGGAATTGACTGCCATACGGCAATCGCCGATTCTCTAGAACGGTCGCCGATAGGACAGCCGATGATCGCTCGGGTGTCGGCATCGATTGCCAGCCAGACCCGCTGCTTGTTGCCTTGGTTGTCGACCAATGACCACAGCTCATCGATCTGAACGCTCAGCTTGCCTTTAGGCTTAGGGATAACCTCTGCCATTTTCGGCACTACCTCATAGCAAGCATTGGCATAGCCTTGTAACCAACTATCAGAGACCCCAGCGCTCCTAGCGATGCCTGCTAGGGCAATCTTCTCTAGCAACAGCAGATCGACAAATGTCCGAGTGTCTTTGGCTTTTGGCTTCCACTGGGGATTCTCGACGAATTGACGGTTACAGTCTCGGCATGTGTAGTTTTACGGACCGCGCCTGGTGGTGCCGTTTTTGGAAATGTCGTGAGACCCGCACGTTGGACAGGTCATCTCAATTTTCATGGATCCTACTCCCTTAAAATCGAGTAATGCAACGGCGATGCCTTGTTTTTCTCTATCCTTTACGTTAATCCACTACCCAGCATTATTCGCTCGGGTGCGATCGCTGGTCAATACAGCAAAGCGTCAAGGCATTTCTGCGTTTGACGCCATT
>DATNRH010000580.1 GCA_036703605.1 Candidatus Obscuribacterales bacterium
GCATTCATCCCAGCTATCGCCAATACTTCGATCCTCAGCGTTGGCGTGTCGTCCTTTTCGAACAGCGGGGATGTGGACGCAGCACGCCCCACGCTGAACTGCGAGACAATACCACCTGGGATTTAGTCAACGATATCGAAACGTTGCGTCACCATCTTGGAATTGAACAATGGACGGTCTTCGGTGGCAGTTGGGGCAGTACCCTGGCTCTAACCTATAGCCAAGCCCATCCCGATCGC
Organism: Candidatus Obscuribacterales bacterium; assembly: GCA_036703605.1. NCBI lineage: Bacteria > Bacillati > Candidatus Melainabacteria > Candidatus Obscuribacterales > Candidatus Obscuribacterales bacterium. The sequence continues at coordinate 240 of DATNRH010000580.1, forward strand.
TGCGTCGGTTTAATTCTGCGTGGCATCTTCATGCTGCGCCAAAAGGAAATTCGCTGGTTTTACCAAGAAGGGGCTAGCTTTCTGTTTCCAGATGCCTGGCAAGCCTATCTGGCACCCATTCCCGAGAGCGATCGCCATGATTTGTTAACCGCCTACTACCAACGGCTCACCAGTGACAATGAAGCGGTGCGCTTAGAAGCCGCCCGTGCCTGGTCTATTTGGGAAGCCAGTACCAGTAAGCTGATTCAAGATAAGAATCTCATGGCCCAGTTTGGCGATCCTCACTTTGCCGCCGCCTTTGCCCGCATTGAATGTCACTATTTTATCAACGGTGGCTTTTTCGAATCTGACGACGATCTTCTGCGACATATTGATCGAATCCGATCGATTCCGGCAGTAATTGTTCAAGGGCGTTACGACGTCGTCTGTCCGATGATGTCTGCTTGGGAGCTCCACCAAGCCTGGCCCGAAGCTGAATTCATCGTCATTCCCGATGCGGGGCACTCTATGACCGAACCAGGCATTCGCACAGCCCTCCTGGATGCTAGCGATCGCTTTGCTGATCTCTAGACGTTCTGTAGGACATGATATTAAGACTCAACGGGATCAAGGGCGATCGCTCCCCGAGCCATCAAGCTGGTTTCTAGATGCAGCGACAGTTTGGGTAGTCGGGTAAAGCGCATCTGAGTAAAACAAGTACCCCGTGAGTCTGACCAAGTCAGCGATGTATCCAGCACTTGGGCATGGCTAAGATCGGCATGGGAAATATCCACCTGACGCAGCACTGCGCCAGAAAGGTCGGCATGGCTGAGATTGGCATGGCTAAGATTAGCGTTGGTTAAATCCACAGACCGTAGATTAATCTGCCGTAGATCTAAACCACTCAGATCGGCTTCACTCAGATCAACCGAGACCTCTGGATGGCGATCGCGCCATTGATTCCAAGACGCCACACCTTGATGCAGTTGCTCTAACTGGGCTAGATTCACCATATGCGCTTCCCTAGTTTCTACTTCAAGTCTATCACTCACTCACGCCGAGCATATGGATGTGCAGTCCTAGAACCTAATGACACCAACATCAGGCAATCGCTTCTGTGTCTCTAATGTCAAGTTCACTGTTCTGCTATCTAGGGCTTGCTGAAAAAAGAGCAACAAACTGTAAGGAATAGTTTCGTGGACGATCGCCCC
>DATNRH010000581.1 GCA_036703605.1 Candidatus Obscuribacterales bacterium
GGTGCGCTGCTCGGCTCCCAGAGTGGGGGTCATACGAAGCACTTGGCGAGGTTCTGCACCCGAGTTGAGCACAATAGGCTCAACCGATGGCTCAGTGACCGAAATCGTACCCGGTTCTGGCGCTGGAGGCTCTAGGTCTGGAAGTGCTGGGTCTACAGCAGGAGCAGACTCCTGAGCAACCTCGACCCTAGAAACCGACTGGGCAGCAACGCGAGAAGCAGAGAAGAACTCCTGGCCACTGGCGATCGCCAACAGGGCAGCACCTATGCCCAAAATCTTGTCTTTGCGCATCGTTTTTACTGTCCTTCAGATTTTAGGTTCCAATTCGCAGGAGCTCGACATCGAAAATCAACGTCGCATTGGGTGGAATCACTCCCCCCGCACCCCGAGCACCGTATCCTAAATCAGGCGGAATGATCAGCTTGCGCCGTCCTCCCACACGCATTGTGGCGACACCTTCATCCCAACCTTTGATCACCTGACCGACTCCAATCCGAAAGGAAAAGGGCTGGTTGCGATCGCGCGAACTGTCAAATTTTGTGCCGTCTTCGAGGGTTCCTGTGTAGTGAACCACCACCGTCTGCCTCGTTTGAGGCATGGCTCCCGTCCCTTCTTCCAGGTCAATGTACTGCAAGCCGGATTCTGTCGTGATAATTTCTTCGTCCGGATTTTCCATATTGTCCTCAATAGTGCTATCGGCAGGCTCCATTGTCTCAGATTCATCCGCATCAGGAGCTTGAGCCACCAGGGTTTCAGCATTGGACTCCAAGGCTGATGATGTCGATGAAGCCGATGACGAATCAGGAGCAAGGTTCATCCACTGCTCTAGTTTCGAAGGGGTTGCGGGAGGGGCTGGTTGCGACTCAGCCGCTGATTCAGCCGTTTTGGAGGACGATGGGTTAGCGGCGATCGCATCATCACCCGACGTAGTGAACTGAGCCACAACAACGACCACAAGGCAAGCCACCATGACGCCCAGACTGATAAGTATTTCTCGCATAAAGGAGTTCCCTAACGGTTGTCTGTCTAAATCTGTCGTTCTAACTATCGTTTTTGATTATCGTTCAGCAATGGGTCATCGCCACAAGCGATTTTCAAGATCCCGAATTTGACGCTCT
>DATNRH010000582.1 GCA_036703605.1 Candidatus Obscuribacterales bacterium
CATGCACTTCTTGAGAATACTCAGCACCGGAAAACAAATTAGAGAGATCAATGCCAACTCTAGTCATGGGTGTTCCTCAATTCTTCACAAATTTGCTTCACGATCGGATCAAAATCGGCACAGGCAGGGTGACCAGGACGATACATCTGCAGGGGTTGTCCCTTGGCGCTGGCATTCTTGAATTCTGATGAAAATCGAATGGGGGAAAAGCAGCGGATATTCAGTTTTTCAAGCTGTGGGGCAAGCTGTCCTAGGATATTGCGGTGAATCGCTAACCGCTGATCATATTGGTTGGGGACAAACCCCAAGAGCTTCGGTTCAGGACTCAAGCGCAGGCGGCGGAAATTGCCATAAAACCACTCCAGCAATTTGCCAGCTCCATCAGCTGACTTAGGCTCCACCTGCATGGGGACGAGTAGATGGGTACAGGCCGACAGGGCGATGAGTGGCAATGGACCTAGGGTGGCTGGACAGTCAAAAATAATCACATCCTGCGGTAAGGGATAGTCTTGCAGGCGATCGCCTAGGAGGTAAGCACCGCGCTCATGAAGCACAAGTTCACTGGTAGTTTTCACCAGTCCCATTTCTCCCTGGCATGCCATGACGGTATCTAGCTTGTCATGCCAAATCGGCACAAGGGGCCAGTCGCCAGAAAAGCCCTCCTGCAAAACTGCCGCGATGGTGTCTTGAATTCGAGGGCGGGATAGTCCACAAAATAGACTGACCGATCCCTGGGGATCAAGATCCATCAGTGCAACCTTGAAACCCTGACGCCCTAGCAAGTAGGCAAGATGGGTGGCGAGGGTAGTTTTACCGCTGCCTCCAGCATTGGAAAGTAGTGCTAATCGAAGTTGCATACGAAATGAGATGTCACCAATTATGTAAACAACAATGGGTCATAAGAGACAAAACACACCTGAATTGACTAAATGCTGCTCCATGGAGGTGAGGTTCAGGCAGATGCGCTCTCGGATCACGTTTCTAGAGAAGGGTCTAAAGACACATTGGGAAGCAATAGCAGCTAGTTCCAACGGTTAACAGAAAGATGTCCACGATGCGTCGCTGAGGAAGACGACAGAAACAGCTTATGCAGACAGCGTCGATCCATCGCAAACAGCACCCAGGCATCCATGAGTTGGGAATTCATGAAGGCTAGGCATGATAGAAACCCATAGAATCGAGAGAATCGAGCAGATGCGATCGCGTTTGTTGTGAAAACTGCAGCCAATTTGAATACTTGATAGGTACCTAGGTCATTGTGGAATAACGTTATCCCACAGGTGTACTGCTTAACTCTGGTGCTAGAACCCTTTTTTGCCTAGAACTCGTCGTAGACTAACGTTATTCTACAGGTGTACTGCTCAACTCTGATGCTAGCACTCTTGTTTTGCCTAGAACTTGATGTGGAATAACGTTATTCCACAGGTCAGCAGCCCCGACCGCTTTTTTAGTTCATCGTCCTCAATCCAGTCCATTGGACAGAGCAGATGTGGAATAACGTTATTCCACACTAGTCCAGCCTATTCGACAGAGCAGATGTGGAATAATGTTATCCCACATTCACAGGATATGGAACATCCGTTCCTGGAAATATCAAAAAATTGTCAAAATCTACCGTTAAATAGCTCTGAAAAAAATCCGCAGCACATCCTCAATCCGCTCACCCCAAGATTCCTCTGTATGCTGCCCCCATGGATCTTCTACCACAAATAAATCTTTCTGCTCGCGATAGCCAAAGCTATGCACAAGGAGATCCCGCATTTCCCGACCTCGGGCTGTGGCTCTCTCCTCAATCCAAGCATTATGGTCGCCACCATCCCGCACCAGCCCCCAGTCAAGATAGATCCGCAGGCGGCGATCGCGCAGGGTTGGCTCAGCTTCAAAAAGCAGTGAAGAAGAAGCCATCTCACCAAAGAAATGGTCATCGACACCCGCTAAAAATGGCTCTGTTGCTGAATCTAGACCGACCCAAAAGGATGGTGAAAAAGCAGCCACGTTGCCAAACTGCTGGGGATATTTGGCCGCCGTATAGAAAGCAGCTAACCCACCATGGCTGGCTCCAGCGATCAGGGTGCTGGCTGGGTCGGATTGCGTACGGTAGTTAGTATCCACAAAATCTTTGACCGATTGCGCTAGGTAGGCAGCATAGTCACCTAGCCCTCCCCATTCGCGCTGCCACATGGGTGCATGGGTATATTCATAGTCTCGGCGCGTAGGGCAGACAGCTACCACAATCAGACGCTGAATTTGATGGCTTAAGTAAAGCCGGGTTAGGGTCTTGCCCAGGTGCCAACATTTGCCGTAGGCTCCACCCGGAAAAAAGATCGTATCGCCGTCGTTGAGATACAGCACCGGATAGGAGCGATCGCTCACCGGATAGTCTCGCGGCAAGAATATATGGAGCTTTCGGGGTGTAGGAATCGGCCCATCAACCTGAAAGTGTTCATAGGTGTGGAAAAATCCACCCCAAAATCCAGGGTCATGGAGCCACCCCTCTTGTCCTCCTCGCACGAATGATTCTGCCATAATCTTGAAAAAGTAAGGGGCGATCGCAAAGCAGGAACAGATCACGGATACACCTTGTGGGGAGAGGTAGCCATCTCCCAGGCGATCAACAGTTATCGTAAGTCCTTTGCATGGAATAGGTTGGAATCTAAGGTGGTTCATACATAAGCTGCCTATGCATAAGAAGCCTATACATGTGTAGCTGCATAGACAGGTTACACAATAGATAGGCTACACAATAGACAAGCTACCCATCAGATTCTTCACCTCAGTATAGAAGGTTCCTACACCGTCTCAATTGTACGGTGATGCAGGATGGCTACGCCGGTTGATCATCGCTAGTGGCTAGCTGATCTTAGCTATACCGAGCTAGCCCGTGCCGCAAGCTATGGAGTTCTGCCTAACCTCTCCTCTCTTGAAGCATTCATGTCATGATCATGAGTAGATGAGCATTCATACTGCCCACTAAACGCAGTAACTCGAACACAGTAACTCGAACACAGTATTAGTTGAGGACAGCCCATGGTTGCAAGTGCTGATAAGTCTGTTGATTTAGCCAAGCTAGATGTGGAATCGCTATGGCATCCCCTAGCCCAGCACCAGCAGTTTCCCCAGACACCTCCCAAGTGCATCAAAAAAGGGATCGGCAGCCGTATCACTGATACAACTGGACAAGAGTATTTAGATGGTATTGCCGGATTATGGTGTGTCAACGTGGGCTATGGTCGGCAGGAGCTGGCCCAAGTCGCCTATGATCAAATGCTCGATCTAGCCTACTATCCTCTCACCATGAGCCATGAGCCGGGCATCATGCTAGCTCATAAGCTCCTCGATTTATTGGGCTATGAGGGCAAGGTTTTTTTCGCCACAAGTGGATCGGAGGCCAATGAAACAGCCTTCAAAATTGCTCGCCAGTATCACGCTCAAACGGCTAAGCCTGGAGCCGGGCCGCGCTATAAAATCATCTCTCGCTATCGGGGCTACCATGGACACACGATGGGAGCCCTCAGCGCCACCGCCCAGGCCGAACGTAAACTCAAGTTTGAGCCCTTAGTCCCCGGCTTCCTCCACGTCAGCCCACCCTACTTCTATCGCCATGGAGAAGGGCGATCGCTTGAGGATTACACCCATAGCCTGATCCAAGAGCTGAGCTATACGCTGCAGTATGAGGGCGCAGATAGTATCGCCGCGATTATTGTTGAGCCCATTATTTCCGGCGGTGGGGTGATTGTGCCGCCAGCCGATTACTTGCGTCGGGTGCGCCAGTTGTGTGACCAGTACGGTATTTTGCTGATCTACGATGAGGTGGTTAACGGCTTTGGACGCACCGGCAAAATGTTTGGCTATCAGCATTGGGGTGTCGAGCCTGACATCATTAACTTTGCCAAAGGCATTACCAGCGGCTACATGCCCCTAGCCGCCACCGTCGTCAAGCAGCATATTTTTGAAGCCTTTTTGGATGCCCCTGGTACCGACTCCCATTTTCGTCATATCAGCACCTATGGTGGCAGTCCAGTCTGTGCAGCGGTGGCCAATCGCAATATTGAAATCATTGAGCGGGAGGGTCTAGCCGATCGGGCTGCTGAGGTTGGCGACTACCTACAGTCTCGCCTGAAAGAATCGCTGAATTACCCGATTGTGGGAGAGGTGCGCGGTCAGGGATTACTCATTGGCATTGAGCTGGTTGCCGATCCAGACACGAAAGAACCCTTAGAGAGCGATCGCATGGCGGCAATTCTGCGCTATTGCCTAGAGCATCACGTAATTATTGGGCGCAATACGAATACGATTCCTGGGTTTACCAACGTGTTAATTTTGGCTCCCCCCTTGGTTCTCAGCAAGGATGAGGCTGATGAACTGGTCTGCGTGCTATCGGAAGCGATCGCCCTAGTCTCTAGTTCATAGATGCTGGTCTGTGGGTTATCGGGAGAGCGCACATCGCAGCACTCACTTGGGGAAAGCGCCAACTCAGTTGGGACAACGGCAATCGATCAACCCAGAAGTTCAATCGAAGGCGATCGCCCAAGATTTTGAGAAGAAAGGGCAGCCGTGGAGGATCCCATACAGCCTGCTTTGCCCGAAATGGGAAGCACTAAAAAAGGGCGAAGAGATGAACCTCCTCGCCCTTTTTGATTCTGAGAGCTACATGGTGAAGATGTGCTCTAGCGCTTGAGACGTCAGCTATTAACCAACAAAAGCTGCCCGTGGTTCAGATACACCAGCAGAGGTTGTGCCCTTGAGATAGGCCAACATGGTGTCAGCATCAGATACTTCGAACGGATCGATCGGACAGTTATCTTCGAAATGAGGCTCAATGAAGATCTTTTCAATCTTGCCGTCATTGACCAACATCGAGTAGCGCCAAGACCGTTGACCAAAGCCCAAGTTCGACTTATCTACCAACATGCCCATCTTGCGCGTAAATTCGCCATTGCCATCCGGCAGCAAGAACACGTTTTGCGCGCCCTGTTGCTTGCCCCACTGGAACATGACAAACGCATCATTCACGGAGATACATACGATTTGGTCAATACCTTGGGCCTTAAACTCGTCGTAGAGTTCTTCGTAGCGAGGCAGGTGGTTAGACGAACAGGTAGGCGTGAATGCTCCAGGCAAGGAGAACACGACAACTCGCTTGCCGCTGAAGATGTCGCTGGTGGTTAGATCTTGCCAGCGATATGGGTTGGGGCCGTCAACGGACTCATCACGGACACGAGTCTTAAACACTACATCAGGCACACGTTCAATAACTGCCATAGATAACCTCTATTTCTGCTAATTGCTCTACATTTAGTAGCTCTTAGATCATCCCAGGGATTCCCGTTGTGTAGA
>DATNRH010000583.1 GCA_036703605.1 Candidatus Obscuribacterales bacterium
GCGATCGCCATAAGTCTATCTAGAAGCGATCGCTCTCCAGCACGTCCTTGTCTGATGCTCGGGGCGATCGGGTGCTGTTGTTGTTGTGAAGAGTTAACCATGAGTGCTATGGTTCCTCGTCCTCGGTATCTTCCCCCAACGGATTCTCTGCTGAGTTTGGAGTCTACGGTTTGCGATCTTGGGCGCTACCAGGTTCAGGTTGAAGTGGGGCTGAGCTGTGCCGAGATTTGGCCTATGTTCAACCAATATCCCAAGCTGCCCGGTTTGGTGTTGCTGCGCCAAGGACATTGGCATGGCATGATGCCGCGCCTGCCGTTGATGGAGCTGATGCTGCGATCGCACCTAGAGGGCAACCTCAAGGCCCTCACCTTGGCGATCGCCCACAGCTATTGTCCCCAAAGCCCCCTCTGCGTGGCCGCCGAGACGCCAATTTTGACGGCAGCCCAGCAGGCCCTGCGGCGATCGCTGCCGGATCAATCGGCACCGATTGTGGTGCAGGAAAGCACGGGGGACTATAGCTTGCTCGATGCCCATGAGCTGAATGTGGCCCATTGGCAATTGCGGGGTATTGAAGTGCAAAGCCGCTATGAGCGCACCCAGATCCATATGATCCGCCATGAAAAGATGGCTAACTTGGGACGCTTGGTAGACGGGGTAGCCCATGAAATTCTCGATCCGGTGGGCTTTATTTGGGGAAATCTCAGCCACATTGCCGACTATACCGATCAACTGTTGCAGGTGGTGGCGGCTTATCGTCGGCAGGGGGGAGCGCTGCCGAACATCGGCATAGAGGAGTCGGAGGTAGACTACCTGCAGCAGGATTTACCGAAGGCGATCGCTAGCATCCAATCTGGGGCAAAACGCTTGAAAAATCTAGCGTCTAGCCTACAAAATTTTTGTCATATGGATGAGGTGTATCCCAAGCCTGCTGATGTGCATGAAGCCCTCGATAGTTTAATGCTGTTGGTGAATAGTCGGTTGAATGGTGAGATTCAACTGACGCGCACCTATGGGCATCTGCCGCCGCTCACCTGCCATATGGGGCAACTGAACCAGATGTTGATGTCGCTACTGCTGCAGTTTGTGGATGAACTATTGAGTAATGTGGCCCACCGTTCCGTGGCGGCGAATCTAGCTGGAGCCTTGTTTTCCCCGGCTGCGATCGCCCTGCCCCTTCCTGAGATTGCCATTACCACCCAGGTGCTGTCGCCCCACCACGATCAGCCGGGCTGGATGAGTCGCGGTCAGGGAGCTTTTGAAGCCTGGATGCAGGCCACAGCTTCATCGGAGGCGATCGCCCCGTCTACCCAGCGCTGGATCTCGATTCAAGTTAGCCGCAATGGGGCACCATGGACAGCGACTCAGCAGCAGGAGTTGGCCGATACCCTCGCTAGCGATCGCTGGCATCAGCCCTTTGCCCTCAGTCATCGCATCATCGCTGCCCATGGTGGATATCTACGGTGGCGATCGCCCCATCGGGATGCGGCAGGCGCGGCGTTTGAAGTTCTCTTGCCGCTGGTGTAATCTGACCAGTAACACCCATTCCTGGCTCCATGACCTCATCTCCCACCCTGGTTCAATCCCATGCCTGCTTCGGCGGCACCGTTGCCTACTATCGCCACGCTTCCCAAACCTGTCGCAGTGAGATGGGGTTTGCGGTTTTTATCCCGCCCCAAGCGGCAGCCGGGCCGGTGCCGGTGCTGTATTATCTGTCAGGGTTGACCTGTACGGAGGATAATTTCACCGTCAAGGCTGGAGCCCAGCGCTATGCGGCTGACCATGGGCTGATGCTGGTGGCTCCCGATACCAGCCCGCGCAATACAGGCATTCCTGGGGAAGATGACGATTGGGATTTGGGCAGTGGGGCTGGATTCTATGTCGATGCGACAGCGGAGCCCTGGAGCCAGCACTATCACATGTATAGCTATGTGGTGCAGGAGTTGCCCGAGCTGATCGCTGCGCAGTTTTCTATCCGCCGCGATCGCCAAGGTATTTTCGGCCATTCCATGGGCGGCCACGGGGCGCTAGTCTGCGGCTTGCGCCATCCTGAGCGCTACCGATCCATCTCGGCCTTGGCCCCAATCGCGGCTCCCATGCGCTGTCCTTGGGGGCAAAAGGTTTTCAGCCATTACCTTGGAGATGATCCATCCACCTGGGCGGCCTACGATGCTAGTGAACTCGTTGCGACCATGGCCAGCGATCGCCCCATTTTGATCGATCAAGGCACCGCTGATCCCTTTTTGGAGCAACAGCAACTCTTGCCCGAGGTGTTTGAGCAGGCCTGTCGGCAAGCTGGGCAACCGTTGACGTTGCGGATGCAGGAGGGCTACGACCACGGCTATTTCTTCATCGCCACGTTTATGGACGACCACATCCGTCACCATGCGGCAGCACTTTGTATTGATTAGCGATCGCCCTCAGGAAAATCCGATGGATAGTCACGACCTTGCCGCCTATATTGAAGCGACCGATGGCCTGTCTAAACCTTGGCTGTTGGTGCAGTTGCGGCTGAAAAAACTACAAGAACGCAAGGCTAGCTTGTCCACCGATGTCTATGTGCAGGAAATGAGCGATATCTATCAGGACATGATGAAGTTGGGAGAATGGTGGGTTGGCATTGAAGATCAGGTGTTTAAGTCGCCACCGTCGTCTGAGCCGGATTGACGCATGTCCTGACACCTAAGCAAAGCGTAGAAGCTGGTTGCCTGATATGGTAGGAGTCAGATGGGTTAGGATAGCCAGGGATTAGGGTGTGTTGAACCCGTGTAGGCGGGTTTGGTCTGCATAGCCGAGACGTCTAGTTACCGGGGTGCTAGCTGCCAGTCAAAAAAGTGGCAAGGTTCCTCCGGAGTTGTCTATGACAATTTTGTCTAATAGAACTAGAGGCTCGATGCCGTGCATCCGGTCTCCTATTGTTTCAACATTACCCCCTATGGTCTCTTCCAATTGGACATATGCCGTTAGCCCTGATGATATTGCTGAACTGGGCGCGTCTCTCCGACAAGTGAAGCAGCAGCTTAAGCCTGGGCGGGTTTGGTATTACGGTGGCGAAACCTACTTTGATGTGCTGTTTGATGTGCAGGAAGGCAACATTCAGTGGTTTCAATTTACCCTGCGGGGGCGATCGCTCACGTGGGATCGTAAGGGCAACCTGATCCGCACAGGCAATACCAATGAGCTAGATGCGACCCAGGCGCTAGAGTATCCGGCCAGTAAGCTCATTCAAGACGATAGCCAGGCAGATACGGACTTTGTTGCCTTGGTCAAATCAATTTTGGCAACTCGTCCCCAGGAAGCTATCTTCCAGCAGGTGCTCGATCTGCTATCCCAGTCCCACGATGGCGATCGCCCTCCCGTCGATGAGCAATCGGATGGGTAGATGGGCTATAAGTAGGCGGACTTCATGAAGTGAAGTTACTGGGTTTCGGCTGCGCTCAACCCTCTGCTCATCAGGCTTGGAGGTTTTTGACGTCGCTCAAGGCTTGCCAATCGTTATCTCCTCCCACTGACTGGTTGGAGATAGTGTACCAATGCGGGCAGATTGATCTAATCTGGGAACACTAGGGCTGGGCAGCACCGCTGCCTAGACTGCCCTATTGCTCGTGCCCTGGATTTTATGATGCAATCTTCTAACTCAGCGCCGCCCTCGCCCCAAGCTGCTCAAGCGCGCCAAACCCGTGAGCAGTTTGTGTCGCCAGAGGATTACCTGTCCTACGAATTGGGAAAAGCTGTCCAGGAACTGCCACCGCTCTACACGCGGTTGCTGGCGGGTAGTTTAACATTGCTGGTTTTTGGGGCGATCGCTTGGGCCTATTTCAGCGAAATAGATGAAGTGGCGATCGCTCCCGGTGAGTTAATTCCGTCAATGCAGGTGCGACCCGTGCGGGCCCTGGAAGGCGGTGTGATCAGCAGCATCAACGTCGAAGAGGGCGATCGGGTAGAAACGGGAGATATTTTGCTGGAGAAAGATCCCGATCTCAATCAGTCTGAGGTCGATCGCTTGCAGCAGGCGGCGGAGTTAGTGCGTCAAGACCTAGCCCGTCTAGAGGCAGAACGGAGTGGTAGCGCCACCACGGGGGTGCCGTTGCAGGATCAATTGCTGGACGCGCGTCTGCAGGAATTTGATACCCGCCGTAATGCAGCGATCGCCGAGGCAAACCGTCAGGAATCTACGATTGCCGAAGCGCGATCGCGACTGGCCCGCCTTGAGGGCAATTTGGAGAATGCCTATCAGTTTTTGGACAACGCTGAGCGCCGGGAAGCCAGCCTGCGGGAATTGGTGGGCGATGCTATCCCTCGCTTTGATTATCTGGAAGCCATCGATCGCCTCACCCAAGCCCAGGATCAGGTGTCGTCTATTGAGCGGGAAATTGAGGGACAGCAGCAGGTCATTATCCAGGCAGAGTCTGCGTTTCAGGCTGCCCAAAGTGCGATCGAACAAATTACCTCCGAGCGCCGCAGTGAGATTTTGGGCCAGCTCACCCGCCGTCAGGAGGAATTGTCAAACATTGAGGGCCAGCTCAACCTCGCGGAAATTCGCAGCGGTGGCGATGCGGTACGGGCTCCCGTGGCAGGACGGGTATACAACATTCAAGTCACCCTAGCGGAAGGGACGGTGGCACCGGGGGAAGAACTCCTGTCGATTTTGCCCGATGGGGATAACCTGTGGTTAGAAGTGAAGGTGATGAACCGCGATATTGGCTTTATTGCCGAGGGAATGCGGGCTAAGGTCAAGGTGGCAACGTTTCCGTTCCAGGAATTTGGCGTGATTGAGGGGGAAGTGATGCGCATCAGCCCCAATGCCACGTTGGATGAAGATTTGGGGCTGGTGTATATGGCTCAGATTCGTCTCAATCAATCCGCTGTGGCGGTACGAGGAACCTTGGTGCCCTTAGCGCCAGGGATGGCGGCGACGGCGGAAATTGTTACCCGTCAAAAGTCGGTGCTGACGTTCTTGCTGGAGCCCATTACCCGCCGTTTTGATGAAGCCTTCTCGGTGCGCTAGGGCAGGTGGTCGGGCGTTTGTTGCCAGGCGGGATCCGAACAGGTGAAGCTATGACATTGGGCGATCGCTCGCCATTCTCGCAGGGCAATGGGCGGCGCTTTCAGTTCCACCAGGGTACCATCATGGGTGGGAATCACCAGCCACTGGGGACTATCGCCTGGCAGGGCTGCGAGAGCTGCGGTTAGTCGATATTGTCCGACATTGTTGCCGGGACGGCCTTGGGTAAACAGTTCATCAATGGCGGTGGGAGCCTGATGGGTTTGCCCAAGAGTATCCCGTAGGATCAGCGGCTGGTCTTGATCAATATCGACGCTGCCTGGAAAGCTGACGAGCCTCAGATAGAGAAGGGTTTCGTCGTGGGGGGTAACTCGCTTGAAGGCGATCGCTTGCCAGGTATGGCGATCGCGATCCCGTAGGGTTTGGCGAGACTGGTAGAGCATCTGGGTGGGGGTTTCCAGATGGGTACGAACGTCAGCCTGAGCTGGTGCCCCATACCCAAGGGTCAGCATGATGAACATCAGTAGGACAGCGATCGCCCTCACCCATCGATCGCGCAGGGCATGGGGAAAACGAGTATTCAGCAGCATGAGTCACCAGGTAATCCTATGGATCACCATATCTGGCTGTACCGATTCTGTCATCCATCACGGGCGTTAGAACAGATGCAGCGTTTGGCTAGCCTGTACCAGTCCTGGCACGGCCTCTGGAGCCCAAGTGCCCTCCGCCCGCCGTCCTTGCCGCAGAATCATGTGTAGTTCGTAGGCATGGGGATAGCCCTCTGCTTCCAACCAAAGGCGATCGCTCTCTACATCGCAGCAAATGCGCTCCCCATCCATCAACTCATGGCTCATCTGCTCAAGGGTCTCGGCCAATTGCAGCACCAGCCGACAAAAATCCTGCCATTCCTCACGGGTGTGTTCAATCGCCCAGCCGGCACCGCCCACAAGGCCAACAAACGGCTCTGATGCTGGATCCCAGCCTAGCCGCCAGCCATCACCTTCTTTAACCTGTCGCGTTGATGTCCTGCTGTCCATGGTCGGTTGCACGCTGGTTGCCTGACAAAAACCTGTAAAAGGATGACCTTAGGGCGCTAAAAGCTGGGCGTCGCCAGGTTGGGGTAGGGATGGCAAGCTGGACGGTGGCGGTGCTGTTGGGGTGCTGGGCGTGGGGGTGGGGCTGGAGAGATCGTGGATGGGCGTAGCTTGTAGATTGCT
>DATNRH010000584.1 GCA_036703605.1 Candidatus Obscuribacterales bacterium
CCCCATGCCGGTATAGTCCAAGACCAGACAATCCTTTTTACCGGTATCCAAACGCAGACCACGTCCAATGATTTGCTGGTACAGGCTAATCGACTCAGTCGGGCGCAGGATAGCGATGACATCGACATGGGCGGCATCAAAGCCGGTCGTGAGGACGGATACATTGACCAGGTATTTGAAATCCCTCCTCTTGAACGCCTCAATAATCTGATCGCGCTCAGCAGCCTCGGTTTCTCCCAATACGATTCGGGCCTGGCCCTCCGGCAGACTCTCCATCACCTCTTGGGCATGCTTCACCGTGGAGCTGAAAATCATCACGCCCTGCCGCTTGTAGCTATCGGTGATGTCGACGATGTTTTTGATGATCAGGGGCGTCAGTCGCCTTTGCTGCTTCAGGACCTCCTCGAGCTGAGCCATCGTATACGAATTGCCGGCCTCAGTAAGCTCCGAGAAGTCGTATGACGTCACCGGAGTGTCCACCTTCACCGGAGGCGTCAGGTATCTATTCTTGATCATGTACTCAAGCGGCAGCTCGTAGAGGCAATGCTTGAAGAAGCGGAGTTCCTGAGTCTTCATTTCCCCGCGGTGAGCGTAATTATAGATCCAGCCCAGTCCCATGCGATAGGGGGTTGCGGTGAGGCCCAAAATGCAAATACGCTGATTATTCAGCTTCAGACGCTTGATTACTTTAGCGTACTGACTGTCAGGCTCCAGGCCGACACGGTGACATTCATCGATCACGAGAAGGGTGAAGTCATTGAAGAAGCTATCGCTCGCGTTGGCAACCGACTGGATGCTGCCGAATATAACCTTCCGCGTACTGTCCTTTTGATTCAAGCCCGCTGAATAGATCCCCGCCTGCAGGCCATAGCTTTCATACTTCAAGTGGTTTTGCTCTACCAGTTCTTTGACATGGGCGAGGACCAAGACGCGTCCTTGAGCTACTCTTGCCAGCTCAGCGATCACCAAGCTTTTGCCCGCGCCCGTGGGCAAAACGATTACCGCAGGGGTGCGCCTCCTCCTGAAGTAGTGGAGAGCGCTATCAACCGCTTCCTGCTGGTATGGCCTGAGTTGGTACATCTAGGCGCGGAAGCTATTTCAAGCTGCCTCCAAAGTATAGAAAAATTGTCTGGCTCATAGGAGCCG
>DATNRH010000585.1 GCA_036703605.1 Candidatus Obscuribacterales bacterium
GCTCGACCAAGCCCAGATTTACGACATTTTGCCCACCCTGCTCGATCGCTATCAGCTCACGGCTCCGCCCAAGCTGCGGGGCAAGGTGCTGCCGGTTTAGACTGCCATTCTGCCTAGCAACCTAACTCCAGCCGATGAACAGATGGAGGAGCGATCGCCCTAGGTCACCAAACGCTGAAGTCAAGACGGTTGAGCTAGGGGAATTTGATGAGAGAATACAAAGGAGAGCAAACCGTATCAATCACTACAAAACACCGTGAGCGCACGGTGCTACAACCAGTCAAGTCACTGGGCATCCTCTAGGTTTGCTATTGCAGTGGGTAAGCGTTACGGTTAAGCGGTTTTGTTGCCGCTGTTTAGGGTAACAATGAGGTCTATGTCCGTACAAGGATCGATTGCTCTTCTGCACGGGCAGGAAAGCGTATGGAACCTATCTTCCCCATGAAGATAGGTAGCCTATGATCCTCAAGGGAATAACCTTGTTGAAGAATTTGATTAGGAGTCATGGAAGGCTTATGAAGAAAGTTGAAGCAATCATCCGTCCCTTCAAGCTAGATGAAGTGAAGATTGCCCTCGTCAATGCTGGCATCGTAGGGATGACCGTTTCAGAAGTACGCGGATTTGGTCGGCAAAAGGGTCAGACCGAGCGCTATCGTGGTTCTGAATATACGGTGGAGTTTCTACAAAAGCTCAAAATTGAGATTGTAGTCGAAGACGATCAGGTTGATATGGTGGTCGATAAGATCATCTTGGCGGCCCGCACCGGGGAAATTGGAGATGGCAAGATCTTTGTCACCTCTGTGGATTCGATTATTCGGATTCGCACCGGCGAGAAAAACCTAGAGGCTATCTAGCCATCCAGTATTTCTGAGGGATGGTTACTCCGCTAACCATTCCTCAGGCAATATGGGTTAAAGCCAGCCAGATCCACCATGGGTCTGGTTTTTTGTGAGGTTAACCGCTGGATGCTCTACTAGGTGCGTTTCGGATCAATGCCGTTGATTTTTAATAGGTCAGCAATGCTGGTGCAGTAATGGGGTAATCCTAGAACCGTGGGATTCATGGGATTTTGATAGACAAAGTGGCGATAGTCTAGGCAAAAGCGATCCCAGGCTTCCATCTGAATGCGAAAGATGCGAATGAGGATGTTTGCCAGATGAATCGAGAGGGGAATCCGAAAATAAATACGCTGGTTCAGATAACGACAGATTTGGGCGATCGCTTGATCGGCGGTGAGGGGATCGTTGCCCAGCACCCATTCGCGGGACTTGCCAGGCTCAGGTGGATGCTCCACTAAGTAGGTGACGACTTGGGCAATGTCTTGGGCATGGGTGATATGAAAGCTGCCGTCGGCACTCAGGAAGCGAATCAGTCCCATCCACTGAATAACCTCGGGCAGCCCGGCGGAGATCTGCGAGTAGGGTTTTTGCTCATCGCCACCGAAGACGAGGGTGGGGAAGAGGGTCGTGACCTTGGGGGCGATCGCTAACTGGGGCAGTCGCTGATGACAGATATATTTTGATCGCACATAGCCAGTGCCCATCTGTCCCGCTTGGGGCAGGGGCTGATGATCGCGACCTAGGATACTGGCGGTGGAAAAATAAATCACCTGCTGGCAGCGCTGGGCATCCAACAAGCTCATGAGTTGCAAAGTTTTGGTGACGTTAATGTCGTAGGCGCGCTGCTCGCCGCCCCAGGCCGTCGCAATCAGGATGGCGGTATCGATGGTGCTGAGCAGCTCTCGATGATCTTCGATCTGGTAGAGATCACCGGTGATCACATGAATGCCCGATCGCACCTCTAGATTCAGCTGGAGCTTAGCCGGATCTCGCACCAGCAGATAGAGCTCGTGGGAGGTTTGTTGAATCAACAGTTCGGTAATGTAGTGCCCAATGCAGCCACTCGCGCCGGTGATAAAAATCCGTTGAGGTGCAGGAGATTTAGGAGGTGCTGAAAAGGTCATAGATTATCCGTTACGCAGACCACGCTAGCATACGCCAAAACAAGCATGGATGGCGACCGAGCGATCGCCATCCATAGCATTATTCAACCCACTAGGGTCACCGTCAGGTGGTTGCGAGCAGTTGATCCGCTTGCTTTGCCGTCTCAAAGAAGAAGGCGGCATTTTCTTCGGGCGTGCGCTGGAGGATGCCGTGACCAAGGTTGAGAATATGCCCCCGGTTGCCAGCCTTGCGGATGGTGTCAATAATGCGATCGCGGATGACGGCTTTGGAGCCAAACAGCACGCCAGGATCGATATTGCCCTGAACGCCAATGTTGGGGCCTAGGCGACGGCGAGCATCGGCCATGTCCACCGTCCAGTCTACGCTGACGATATCAACGCCCGATTGACCCATGCGCTCTAGAACGCCAGCGCTACCGCTGATGTAGAGAATCATGGGCGTATCAGGGTGAACCGCTTTGACCTGACGGATGACCTGCTGCTGGTAGGGCAGGGCAAAGACGTCGTAGTCCTGCGGGCTCAGTTGACCAGCCCAGGAGTCAAATAACTGCACCACCTGAGCGCCACAGTCAATCTGATGGCATAGATAAACAGCGATCGCATCTGCCAACTTACCGAGGAAGGCGTGGAGAATCTCGGGCTGGGTGAAGGCCAAGTGCTTAATCACCGCGTAGTCTTTGGAGCTTTTGCCTTCCACGGCATAGGCGGCCAACGTCCAAGGCGATCCAGCAAAGCCAAGCACGGTGGCTTCATTGCCCACTTCTTGGCGCAGGGTTTGCAGAATCGTGCGGATAAACGGGGTTGATTCATCCGGCTCTAGACTGTGCAGTTGGTTCACCTGCTCTAGGGTGCGGATGGGATTGTCGATGATCGGCCCCTTGCTCTCGATAATCTCAAAGGGAATGCCGATTCCGGGCAGGGGGGTCAAAATATCGGAGAACATGATCACCCCATCGGGACGGAAGGCCCGCCAGGGCTGCAGCGAGATCTCGATGGCAATGTCTGGATTTTCAGATCGTTCACGAAATGAGGGGTATTTTTCGCGCAGATCACGGTAGACCTTCATGTAGCGTCCAGCCTGACGCATCATCCACACGGGAGGACGATCCAGTACTTCGCCTCGAGCCGCCCGCAACAAATAGGGAACCTGATTCGATCCGCTCATTTCGACTCCAATTCTTAACGTAGTCTTTTTAAACGCATTTGCTAGCTTATCATTGAGCGATCGTCCCAACATGGCATGGTGGTTTACGAAACGTTAAGCTGTCGGGTACACGGTTGGGGTCATTGCCGATTAGGAGTCTAGTCGTAGGGGCTGTTAGACGCAGCCGTCACGCACCGTCTCGTGAGGCTGATTGACTAGGTTTGAGGGGGTGGGTCGTCGTCATCCGCCGATGAATAGGGCGGGATCAAGACCCGAGCCCCGTCGGTGTCGGCCACGTCTACCTGAAGAACGGTGTCGGATGACTCGGAGGATGGATCTAACGGAGACTCTGGGGCAGTTTCTTCTGCGTTGCGATAGCTGTAGGAGTAAAGGGTACCGCTTTGCTGACGGCGTACCGGCTCTCGCTGGACTTCGTAGATAGATGGTGCAACTTCATCGGGGCGATCGCTCTCCTGATCGTCGTAGCCGTCCCAATCCTCCCAGTCTTCTAAG
>DATNRH010000586.1 GCA_036703605.1 Candidatus Obscuribacterales bacterium
TCCCCTGAGCGAATGCGCAAGAAGCCGGCAGCCTGCTCGAAGGTCTTCGGCCCCAGTTTCGCCACCTTGAGCAGCGAGCGGCGATCGCGAAAGACGCCATTCTGGTTGCGGTAGGCGACGATGTTGTTGGCAATGGTGGGCGTAATGCCCGACACCGCCGTCAGCAGTTCCTTGGAAGCCGTATTCAGGTCAACGCCCACGTAGTTCACACAGCTTTCCACGGTTTCATCTAGCTTCTTCCGCAGCAGTTTTTGATCCACATCATGCTGATATTGCCCCACGCCAATGGACTTGGGATCAAGTTTTACCAGCTCGGCTAGGGGATCCTGCAAGCGCCGGCCAATGCTGATCGCCCCCCGTACGGTAATGTCTAGCTCTGGAAATTCGGCGATCGCCACCGGACTGGCGGAATAAATCGACGCCCCCGACTCGTTCACCATCACCTTCACCGGCGGCTGGGGCAGGGTAGCGATCACCTCAGAAATGAAGCGATCGGTTTCTCGTCCAGCGGTGCCGTTACCGATAGCAATCAGCTCAATAGCGTACTGGTGAATCAGGCGCAACACCGTTTCCGCGGCCTGCGATCGCTGCCGTTCCGACTGGTGGGGAAAAATGGCGCTGTAGTCCAAAAACTGCCCGGTGGCATCCAGCGCCACCACTTTGCAGCCAGTGCGAAACCCAGGATCGATCGCCAGGGTGGGCTTCATCCCCGCCGGACTAGCTAGGAGCAGTTCCCGTAAATTCGACTCAAAGGTTTTAATCGAGGCTACGTCTGCCTCGGCCTTCTTCAGGGCAATCACTTCGTTGATCAACGAGGGTTTCAGCAGGCGGTGGAAAGCATCCCGCAGCAGCGCTTGGTAGATAGCTCGCATGGCGGGTTGACGGCTGCGCAGCTCTTGCTGATCCAGCCAGTCCCCCACCGCCTCCTCGTCAAACTCAATATCAAAGCTGAGTATTCCCTCCGTCTGTCCCCGGCACAGGGCCAGCAGGTTGTGGGGGGCAATGGTCGCCACCGGCTGGCGATAGGAGCGATACATTTCAAACTTCGTTGTGCCTTCTGGATGCTCTGCCTTGATGGCGGAGACAAAGGTGCCCGTGGTCAACAAGCGATCGCGTAGGGCCTGACGTAGATGAGCCTGGTCAGCGATCGCCTCCGCCAGAATATCCGCAGCTCCCTTGAGGGCATCGTCCACCGTTGCCACACCCAGGTCTACAGACACATAGCCCGCCGCTGCTTGCCGTGGATCGCTAGGGGCAGCCGTCGGTACATTCTGCGATCGCAGCCAGTCTGCCAGCGGTTCTAGTCCCTTCTCCCGAGCGATCGTGGCCCGGGTGCGGCGTTTGGGACGATAGGGCAGATAGAGATCTTCCAAATCCGTCTTCTGCTGGCAGGACAGAATCCTATCCCGCAGGTCATCTGTCAACTTGTCCTGCTTGGCAATACTCTCCAAAATCACCTGCTTGCGTTCCTGCAGTTCTGTCAGGTAGGCAAAGCGGTCAAACAAGTCTCGAAGCTGGGTTTCATTCAGCTCGCCCGTGCGCTCTTTGCGGTAGCGGGCAATGAAGGGAATGGTTGCTCCCTCTGCCAAAAGCGCCAAAGCTTGATCAACCTGAGCCCGACGAATGGAAAGTTCTGCAGCCAGTTGAGACGGAATATCTATCATAGGGGCGCGATCGCATCCAGCAATGTTCAACAGGTGTAGCCAACGATTGAGGTGCGGGCTAGTTACGAATTTGTACCGGCATCACCAAGTAGGTCATTTTCACGCCTCCTAGGGGCGTGAGGATAGCAGGGCTGGTGGAGGTATTGAACTGCATCTGCACCTCGTTGGCTGGCAATGCCTTCAAACCTTCCAGCAAATATTTGACGTTAAACGCTGCTTCTAGGTCGTCGCCAGAAATTTGAGCAGCGATCGCCTCCCGCGCACTACCCACATCCTGAGCATCCACCGACAGCACCAATTCCTGGTTCAGGGCATCCAGCTCCAGCTTGACGATGCTGTTGCGCTGATCAGCCAACACCGCAATCCGCTCTAAGGCAGAGGCAAACGACCGCCGATCCACCGTCATCTGCACCGCAAACTGCTGGGGGATCAGCTGCCGATAGTTGGGATACTGCCCCTCCAGCAGCCGGCTGGTGAGCTGCTGATTATCCCACTGGATCACCAGTTGGCTATGGTCAAACCGAACGGCGATCGCTTCCCCGGCCTGGGGCATTTGCAACATCCGCTCTAGCTCTCGCAGCGCCTTACCGGGCACCGTCACGTCCAACTGGGCATCGCCAGTCTCTGTCACCGAGCTGCCCGCCCGATCCATGGGCGTTTGCACCACGGCCAAGCGGTGGCCATCGGTGGCGGCAAATTCTAGGCTATCGCTTTCGACTGCCAGATGCACCCCCGTCAGCACCTGCTTACTCTCATCTGCGCTGGTAGCAAACAGGGAACCCCGCAACCCATCAATCAGGGCATCGACGGGCAAATGCGCCACCTCTGAGGTCTCTAGGGTGGGCAATTCTGGATACTCGCTAGCGTCCATACCGCGAACCTTATAGCTACCGGCAGCACAGGTCAAAATGGCGATCGCCTCGTTGTCTTCGTTGCTCACCGTCACGTCCCCCGCCGGCAGCCGCGACACGATATCGCTCAGCAACTTGGCGGGCAGCGTCAGCCGTCCTCCAGCCTCCACCTGAGCCGGAAACACCGTTTGCACCCCCAAGCTGAGGTCAAATCCCGTCATGGTCACCCGTTGGGTTGCTTCATCCACCGCCACCAGCACGTTGGCTAACACTGGATGGCTAGGACGCGACGGCACCGCTCGGCTGACCAAGGACAAATGGGTATTCAGTTCGCTCTGAGTACAAATGAATTTCATGACTGAAGACCTGCTGAGCGACCCATACCATGCCCTGCTGAAGAACCTGCAAGACCATGGTCAGAGCCTGTGGAATTTGTGGAATACGTCCAAGCGCAAACGCCTGAAAACATTGGTAGATCAAGGAAACTTAAGATTCTCTAAACGTCCTAGGCTGTGGTAAACCTGTGGAAAACTTTTGTGGATTAATAACCCAGATCGGGTCAAACCCCCTCAAAAGCTGCTGTTTCATCACCCATTTCCACACAAACATACCCGCCGTTCTAGCCTAAATCCTAACCTGCCCATCTTGAAGCGAAGCTGACCCATGAACCTCGTCCTGTCTGATAGCCCCGTTCACCAGACTACACCCTCAACGACCGTGCCCTGAGGTTTGGACTAGGATTTCAACTTCAGCTTGGAAGGCTATCGTAACACCCTGACCACGAAAGCTTCAATCAGGCTGAAAAAGAAAAATCCTGCGCGCTGATGGCCGGATCCGGCCTATAAGAAAGCTTTAAAAGATCAGTAGTAGTAGGGCCTGTGGAAAATGTGGAAAACCCTGGGGATCAAACCAGGCTATACCGTAGCGCCTTTCTCGATCTGTGGAAAACTTGGGGAAAACCAGGCGAGTTATTAACAGAGTATTTATACTTAGAAGAGTTTTCCACCATTTGCCTATACTTTTCCCCAAGTTTTCCACAGATTTATCCCCAGAAAAAGGGGTTTTTTCCACAGGTTTAGCGATAGATTTTTTGCAGAATGAAGATGATTGGGAAGCGATCGCCATGAAGCACTCGTCGCTACTCTGAAAGGAGAGAGCTATCAAGGAAACGTCGGACCCGCAAGGGTAGCCGACGTATATCAACCCTAGGCATTGCTTGATTAGAGGTTAACTAATACAATTGTACTTAAATCTAGAGTTATAGCAACCGAACGATTCAACTCGCGCGAGGCCCGTCGCCATGATGACGATTGAGCAAACCAGTCAGCTTCTGCAGCTCATCTTGAATTCGCTGATTTTGGGAGGGATATGTGTCGTCGTACTGCTGGTGTTGGCGCTGCGCCATCAACGATCCTGGGGGCAGCTTCAGGACATCAGCCAGGTTTGGAGTCGGTCGATGTCGAGGGATCCGCACTCTGGCGATCGCCCTCCAGACTTGCGCGATCGGGTGCAGGATGTGCGTCGTCGCTATCGTCAGGAGCGCCAGTTGCTGCTGCTGGTGTACTATGCCCTAGCCGCCAATCTGGGCAGCACTGGTTTGTTGGCCTTGCGGGCGTTTGTGCCTTGGAATGGCTTGATTGTGGTGTCCCTAGGTTTTTTCCTGGGCAGTCTAATCCTGCTGCTGTGCACAGTGCTGTGGCTGATTGCTCAAGCCCTGCGCCAGCCCTCCCGGCAGCGATCGCCCCGTCGATTACCCCAACCATCGCCCCCGACGGTAATCTCGCTGAGAGGCTGGAAGCGATCGCCGCCGTTGCTGCCGTCAGACTGCCCACCCCAGCCAGGGCGCTTACGGTAGGGTTGGGGGATCCTGGTTAAAGCCGCTGGTGGCGATAGACGGTGCTGGCAGCTCGATGCAGGAGGGAATGGCGATAGACCAGAGCCTCAAAGTCATCGCTGTAGCCACCGCCAATCACACAGGCTACCGGATAGCCCTGGGAGATACAGGTTTGCAACACCTGCATTTCGCGACAGAAGATGCCGTGATCGGTGAGGGCTAGTTTGCCCAAACGATCGCTCACGTGGGGATCAACGCCAGCATCGTAGAGCACCAGATCGGGGTTGAACTGGGAGAGAATATCGGGCAGATAGCGGTCTAGGGTTTTGAGATAGTCCTCATCCTCCATGCCTATGGGCAGCGGCACGTCTAGATCGCTCACCTGTTTTCGCCCCGGAAAATTGGCCTCGCAGTGCATGGAGAAGGTGAAAACGCTGTCGTCTTGCTGGAAAATGAGGGCGGTGCCGTCCCCTTGATGAACATCGAGGTCGAGGATCAGAATGCGCTGAGCCAGCCCTTGGTGTTGAATCACACGGGCGGCGATCGCTAAATCGTTGAAAATACAAAACCCTGACCCATAATCTGGAAAGGCATGGTGAGTGCCGCCTGCCGTGTTGCAGGCTAGTCCATGCTTGAGAGCCAGGGTGGCCGTGAGCACCGTGCCACCGATGGCAATACGAGTGCGGTTCATGAGACTTTCGCTCCAAGGTAGACCAATGCGGCGCTGGGCCTTGGCGTCTAGCGATCCCGTGCAGTATTGCTGCACATAGACGGGGTTATGTACAAGCTCAAACCAGTCCTTGGGCGGTTCCTCTGGCTGGTGGAATTGCTGGGGCTGGGCGATGCCGCTGCAGATCAGCAGGTCGTGAAGTTGCCGAAACTTAACCATCGGAAAGCGATGGGTGGAGGGTAGGGGGGCGACGTAGCCGGGATGATAAACCAGTGGAAGATCCATGGGGAGAATGCCAGAAGGTGCCGTTCTTACACCGGTTGAGAAATCTGTACTAGTTAGGATTCTACAAAGATGGGCTGAGTTTGTCCTGCCACACCAGGGTAAAACGGTAGAACGGTAGCCTCTTCGAACAAGGTTGTCCCGTGGTCATGGTCACGATCCTGGGGTGTCCGAGCTGGTCTTGAGGTTCTACCTATACAGCGATCGCCCCAGGGGGAAGGGAATAAACGCTGAAAGCTAGAACGAGTCAAGCTTGTTCTGCTCCAGAGAGAGTTTGTTTTGCAAGTAGACTCCACCCCAAGATGAGATCCCTGTAAAGGGGGTCACGCT
>DATNRH010000587.1 GCA_036703605.1 Candidatus Obscuribacterales bacterium
CCGGAGCACGGCAAGAAACAAATCCGCCTCGATTCCGGCATTGGCATCAAGCCCATTAGTAAAACCGGCTCCCAGCGCCTCGTGCGCCGCGCCATCCGCCATGCCCTACGGTTGCCCAAGGACAAGCAACAGGTGACCCTGGTGCATAAGGGCAACATCATGAAATATACCGAAGGGGCTTTTCGCGACTGGGGCTATGAGCTAGCCACCACGGAATTTCGGGCAGAATGTGTCACCGAGCGCGAGTCGTGGATTTTAGGTAACAAGGAAGCCAAACCTGACCTGAGCGTCGAAGACAATGCTCGCCAAGTGGAACCCGGCTACGATTCTCTAACGCCGGAGAAAAAGGCAGACATCTGTGGGGAAGTCAAAGCCGTCCTAGAAGGCATTTGGGACACCCACGGCAACGGGCAATGGAAGGAGAAGATCATGGTGAACGATCGCATCGCCGATAGCATCTTCCAGCAGATTCAAACCCGCCCCGATGAATATTCCATCCTGGCGACGATGAACCTAAATGGCGACTATTTATCGGATGCAGCAGCAGCGATCGTGGGCGGTCTGGGCATGGGGCCCGGTGCCAACATCGGCGACACCTGCGCCATCTTTGAAGCCACCCACGGCACGGCACCGAAGCACGCCGGTCTCGATCGCATTAACCCTGGCTCGGTGATTCTCTCTGGGGTGATGATGTTGGAATACATGGGCTGGCAGGAAGCGGCAGATTTGATTAAAAAGGGACTCGGGGAAGCGATCGCCAACCGCGAGGTCACCTATGATCTCGCCCGGATGATGACCCCACCGGTCAATCCACCGCTGAAATGCTCGGAGTTTGCCCAAGCGATCGTCCAGCGCTTCGAGTAGGATCACATCCAGTTCACCGGCTCAGCAACTATCCCTAGGATTTCAGGGCATGCTGCTGAGCCGTGAGCAGCTCTTGAATTCCCGTTTCTGCATAATCCAACATCTGGTTCAGTTGACCACGGTTGAAACAGTTTTCCTCCGCCGTGCCCTGGATTTCTAAGATATTCAACTGCTCATCCAAAACAACGTTTAAGTCCACATCCGCCGCCACATCTTCTGGATAGTTCAAGTCCAAAAACGGCTCTCCCTCCAGCAGACCCACAGAAACGGCAGCAACCTGTCGGCAAATGGGCGATCGCTCCAACTCTCCCTTGTCCAGCAGGGCTTGAATAGCATCGGCGAGAGCCACAAAGCCGCCGGTAATCGACGTGGTGCGGGTGCCCGCATCCGCTTGTAGAACATCCGCATCCACCGTTAGGGTGCGCTCCCCCAGCAGCTTCATATCCAGGGCAGACCGCAGACTGCGGCCAATCAGACGCTGAATTTCCTGGGTGCGCCCCGAGAGTTTCATCACCTCCCGCGCATGGCGCTGTGGGGTAGCACTGGGCAACATGCGATATTCCGCCGTCAGCCAGCCTTGACCCGATCCTTCCAAAAAGCGGGGCACGCCAGGCTGAATCGTGACGCTACAGAAGACTTGGGTATTGCCACAGTGGGCCAAAACCGACCCGGCTGCATAGTGGGTAAAGTGTCGCTCAAAGCGCACCGGACGCAGTTGATCTGCTGCCCGACCATCAGGACGTTGCCAAGCCATGCCTCTTTTCCTTGATTGTTTGCAAAGTTTCCTCAGACTATCTCGATCTGCTGAGGACAGCGCTAGAAGTGTCGCAAAAGTTGATGGTAGGGATGCTAGATCGATGGAATAGTGGGGCGATCGCTCTCCTCATACTCTAGTTGGCCGCCAAAAACTTATGCCCCTCACCCCCAGCCCCTCTCCCCGCAGGCAAGGGGAGCCGATTCACACCAGCCTCATACCTCAGGCCAGCGCCAGTTATAAGCATTCCATTCCGTCATCCCTTGAATCTCGTACTCCATACCATTTTCAAAGCGCACGATGCTGGTGAGGGACGGTTCGGCATTCATACCATCCACGGGCAGAGTCGATAGATTGACCACCGTGCAGGGAAACCAGGTTTCATCACAGGACGTGCCTTCCTGCACCCATTCCCATAGGCGGTTAGACACTTCAATGCGATCGCCCACATGCAAATGACGAGAGGTGTCATCCCGATTCAGGGCTTGATTGATATGGGCATCGGTGACTTGATTTAGCCATTGGGGCCCGTACTGATCGCGAATGAACTGCACCGACCCGGAATCTTGCCCCCGCAGCCAATCATTCAGCAGGGCGGCCCGCCAGCGAATGCCTTGCGCTTCCTGAGTCACTACAAACTGTAGGAGAGCTTGTCGGTGGGCATCGGTGAGAGCATCGAGGGGATTCTCTGTCGGGGCGATCGCAACTGAATCGAGGAATGATTCTGCCACCTGGGTCAAAATCTGCTTCTGTCGATCGTCTAATGGGCAGCCTTTCTCATCACATTGGGCAAAGGCGGTTCTCAAAAGTGCGTCAATTTCCGCTTGAGTCATCAATGCAAAGTATAGATAAACCCTAAGGTCAGTCAAAAACGGATGTATTGAACAGATAGCACCCTTGATGGCCCCAAGACAAGCGCGGCGATCGCCCTTGATCAAACCAGAGGTCGGCGCTTTGTTAGCAATTTCACGATAAGCTGAAAAGAATAATACCGATGAGCGATCGCCTTATTAGACGCTGGTTAACAGACAAAACCTGTTAGCCAGATTCTTGAAAACCTTCTTTCCTCGGAAGAGGAAACCGAAGACATGGAGCGGCCCCCCTCGCCTGCAGGGAAAGGGGTTGGGGGTGAGGGCCATCAACGTTTGTCAATTAACCAGCATTGGGAGTGGAGCCATGAAGTTTCGAGCCGTCATCACCGCAATTTTGGTAGGCGTCTTTTGGCTGATGAGTCAGGTGATCTCGTCTCCAGCCTATGCCCTTACGGAAGTTAAATTGACGGACGTATCTTACACCACCTGTCCAGAAGAGTTGGTTGATGGCAATGTCACCGCTGGGGGAGCCAGCCGCGAAGCGAAGTGCTACATGATCACCGGAACGGCCGTGAACACCTCCGGGCGACCGGTGCTGAATGCCGATGTATTTGGGCGAATTTATGACGCCAGCGGCAACCCCGTCATGCAAAACCGCACTAGGGTCGGCTCTATTGATGAGGTGCCGCCGGGAGAAAGTTCCTTTGAGCTGCGGATTACGGTGGCGGCAAACCAGTCAGAACCCTTACAGCTAGAACAGTTTAAGGCATCTGGCTTTACAGGACGAGTGCGGCGCTAGGCTAGGGTCGTCACGTTATCAAAATAATCTTGTAGGTGGCGATCGTTGTCGGCGCTGAGGTGCCCAATCGGCAACTCCGATCGCTCAAAAGCCTGCACGCCTTGGATTTCTAGCGTATCTTCCACCGCCGTTTTTCCACTGACCTGAACGGCGATCGCCACGCAGATAGAATGAAAGCGGCGATCGCGATCCGGGGCAGAGTAGACCCCCACGAGGCGATCCACCTTCATTAACTGCAGCCCCGTTTCCTCCACCAATTCTCGCTGGATGGTCGATTCAATCGTCTCGCCCCATTCCACCATGCCGCCGGGCAGCGCCCACTTACCGTTATCCCGCCGCTGGATGAGGACAATTCGCCCATCAGGCAACACCGGAATAATGCTGGTACCCGTAATCGGGTGATGAAAAATGAGCCCAAGGACAGACTGAAAAAGGTTCCACAACCGATTCATAACGTGTTAAGCATTGTTGAGTAGCAGCACAAGTGGTGCGCAGT
The DNA here is from genome assembly GCA_036703605.1 of Candidatus Obscuribacterales bacterium. Classification (NCBI taxonomy): domain Bacteria; kingdom Bacillati; phylum Candidatus Melainabacteria; order Candidatus Obscuribacterales; species Candidatus Obscuribacterales bacterium. Next base: position 3,726 of record DATNRH010000587.1, read on the forward strand.
CCATGTCTGTCATAGCGCATCTGATGGAGAACTGAACAGATTCCGTCTGCCCTGTTGACGAATGACATCAGGCGATCGGGTCAGCGCTGTCTAGATCTGCCAAGTCGGCCAAAACCTGGTCAGCGTGCTCTGCAGGCTTCACCTTACGATAGATTTTTTCGATGACGCCATCGGCACCAATAATAAACGTATGGCGCATCACACCCATATATTCCTTGCCCATAAACTTCTTCAGCCCATAGCTTTCATAGGCCGTAGCCACCGCCGCATCGCCATCACAAAGCAGGGGAAAGGGTAAGTCGTACTTGGTGGTGAATTTAGTATGGGCCTTAGCATCATCGGTGCTGACGCCAAACACAGCCACGTTTTGGGATTGCAGATCCGGGTAGCGATCGCGAAAACCACAGGCTTCTTTGGTGCAGCCGGGCGTGTTGTCGCGGGGGTAAAAATAGAGCACCACCCGCTGACCCCGTAGAGACGCAAGGCTAACGGTATTGCCATCGCCATCCTGCAGGGTAAAGTCAGGAGCCAGATCGCCGGGATTTAAGGGCATACAAAGAAGCAGAACAATAAAGACTAGAGTTCATTCTATCGGATGTCTGTCCTGGGTTGACCCAAAACGTTGGGCAGGTTACGCAGGGGCGATCGCTTAGAACGACGGGATCCTCCAGGTCACGATCACAAAAATCTAGATGGAGTTGCTACGTTTTGTACCATCACCCACAGATTTTCACGGAGAGAATTGCTGATTTTCAGCCTAGGCGCTTTGGAAAGGGCTCAATCGGTGGCATGATATTGAATTAGCATGGCTCAATTTTGTGTCTATCGTAGGCTGCGGTTATGGGGTTTGCAGATCTCTCGATTGTGGAAATAGCGGAAGACCACCACCTCTCGGTGGACAATGTTTTCCGGTTGTGCGATCGCTTGCAGATTTCCTACAAAACACCCCAGACTCGCCTGGCTTTGGAAGACGTGAAAGCGATTATTGAACTCATTGCCCAAGAAGGTGGACCTCCATCGTCCTAGGGCAATTCATCTGATTTTTGTACGCCATCTAACCTGGATGAGTACTTTGGCTTATTTGTTTCAGACAAAACATATCGGAGAATTGGCCTAGCACTGGGCACCTATGCCAAGTAGCCTGTTCTGGCGATAAGGTTGACATCCGGTCTTATAACAAATATTCCAGCCAGACGAGGATAACGAGCCAACGCGATCGCTAAGTTGGGGCCCATGTGGAGATTTCACCAAGCTACGTTTCCAAGGAGAACCATGTTCAAAAGACTCATTTGGCTTGTGGTCATGGCTGCATTCCTAACCTTCCAGACCTTTGTGGGAGTGGCAAATGCAGCAGAGTTAGACCTAGAGACCCGCACCATTCCGTTAAACGACAAGGGCGAAACCCTGGTGCTCAATCAATCTCAAGTGGTTGAGGGTAAGCGCCTATTTAACTATGCCTGTGGGCAATGCCATGCTGGGGGCGTCACCAAAACCAACTTCAACGTTGACCTAAGCCCGGCATCGTTGGCCCTAGCTACGCCTCCACGTACCAATGTGGAAGCGCTTGTAGACTACATGAAAGACCCCACCACCTACGATGGTCTGGAGTCGATCGCTGAGCTACACCCAGCTATGAGCAGCGCGGACGTGTTCCCCAAAATGCGGAACCTCACAGAGGATGATCTAGTGGCGATCGCCGGTCATATCTTGGTTCAGCCGAAGGTGCTCGGTGAGCGCTGGGGTGCTGGCAAGACTCGGTATAGCACCTAGACATCAAATCCAATCTCTAGACGAATGGCGCTGCCAACCGTTCTACCGCTGAGTAGGAGCATCTTGCTTAGATGTAGAGGGTGGGCAGCGCTTTGTCTATGGATCTGGTACGGATTTGGCATTTACCTCTGGTATTCGCCATCGAGTTTGACCAACCTATCGATTGACCAACGTTGCTGCTGGAATGCTTCACATCCCCAGCCAGCGTTATGATCGAAGCCGTGATCTGGTTTGACTGGCTATGATGTTAACTGTTTTCTCCCCTGCCCGCCGTCTGCTGCGCCGCTGTCTCATCCTAGGAGTGGCGATCGCCCTTTGGCTATCCCTGATCAGCCCTGCCCAAGCCGCATCCATCGATCCGTTCATTCGGCGATACTTTGATGCCGCCGAGCCCGTTGCGCTACCAGCCAATGCAGCAGGCGAAACCCAGCTCTTTTCAGCGGAAGATTTTGCTGCTGGCAAGGAGTTTTTTACCAGCACCTGCATTAATTGTCACGTTGGCGGAGCGACGCTACCGAACCCCACCGAATCCCTAGCGCTGGATGTCCTCAAAGGAGCCACGCCCTCTCGCGATAATATCCAAGCGATCGTCGCTTTTATGCGCCAACCCATGACCTACGACGGACAAGAGGTCTCGTTTTGGTGTCGGGAAGTGCCTGCTACCTGGCTGAGTGATGCAGAAGCAGAAACAGTGGCGGCCTTTGTGTTGCGAGCGGCAGAGAAAGCGCCAGGCTGGGGTACGAGCGAGTTTTAAGCGATCGCGACCGTCCCATAAGCCGCTAAATTAGGGCAGGAATTGTCCAGAAATTCTTAGGGATGTAACGTTGCCCCTACAAAACGGGATAGAATCGTAAAAGAATTCAATTCATAACGTCTGCGGCGTGGCGACGTACAGACGTTGAAAGGATCCCTGCGGGGGGACAACGAATGGCGGCTGAAAACGTCCTGTTTCGCTTCCCCACGTCAGGGCCGTCACGGGGGTAACCCCTGACTCCTAGCGTTGTATGCACTGCATCAACGGTGGGCCCACGCCACACGTCGAGTTATGCAAAGCGTTTCATACGAGATACCTATGAGATTGATTGCGTTGATGTCTAGAAGTTTGAGCGTGATGGTTTGCACCCTCGCGTTGGTTGCTACCACATTCCTGATGATGGCAGCACCTGCGTCTGCAGAAACCTTCACCGTTAAAATGGGCGCTGACAATGGAATGTTGGCGTTTGAACCCGCAAACCTCACCGTTAAGGCTGGGGACACTGTGAAATGGGTCAACAACAAGCTACCTCCCCACAACGTCATGTTTGAGGGCGATGGAGCCAAGTATTCCCATGACCAGTTGATGTTCTCTCCGGGTGAAGAATACGCGGTGACCTTTGATGAAGCCGGTCAGTTCAGCTACTACTGTGCGCCTCACCGGGGTGCTGGTATGGTTGGAAAAATCACGGTTGAATAAGGTTTAGATTGAGGAGCGATCGCTTCTGTCTAACCGAAGATGGGCGATCGCACCCCTAACACTTGAATAGATGAAGCATCCCCTGCGGTTAAAGCCCCTGTTGTTTTAACATCAGGGGATGTTTTTTGGCAGCAGTTTGTAGAATCAAGGTTGATGGAGGGGGAACGGTGTTTCCCTGCGGAACGCTGTAGGTTCTGAAGCTTCACCCCGCCCCAATATCGCACCAGAACGCCCCAACAGGTTCATTCAACAAGACGGAGGACATCATGGCCCATGCACGGTTTCATCTTGCCTTTCCCGTGGCCAACGTGGCCGATACCAAAACGTTTTATGCTGACGGCCTCGGCTGCCAGGTGGGTCGCGAGACCGCTCAATCGGTGATTCTTAACCTCATGGGGCATCAACTGGTGGCCCATGTCACCGAGGAGCCGATCCAGCCCCAGCGCGGCATTTATCCTCGCCATTTTGGTCTGGTATTTGATGCCGAAGCAGATTGGGAAGCGCTGCTAGAGCGATCGCAACGGGCAGGACTCACTTTCTACCAAGCTCCCAAGCGGCGCTTCCCTGGCTCCCTGCTCGACCATCGCACCTTTTTCCTGATCGATCCGTTTCAGAACCTGCTGGAATTTAAATACTATTGCCATCCAGAAGCCATCTTCGGCGCGGCGGAGTTGGCAGAAATTGGCGATCGCTAGACCGATCCTCAAGCAACCTCCCAGTACCAGTAGCGTGTGTTAGGCGCAGCCGTAACGCACTGTTCCGCAGAGCTTTAATGCGTTACGAGGCTGGGAGTGAAGGGAAACTCAGTACTAGTTAGATGCCGTTGGGTTACGCTGGCGCTAACCCAATCTACGAGAGAATCGAATTGCAGGAGTTTTGTCCATCCATTCGTAACCAGTCTCCCAAATCCTGTTAGTGAGGCCATCTAGGTAATCGGACAGGACAGCGCCGTTTCTACCAGGTTGATACAGCGAGGATCGGAGACCATCCAGCGATGGATCAACACGGGGACGGTTTGTTCTAAACCAATGCCCAACTGGGAGCTATTGGCAGGCAAGATCATCAGGTCATAGGGCGTCCAGATCGACGTGAATTGGATCTGCTTGAGTTGATGGGCATCGGCATTGAGCGATCGCAGAAAGTCGCTGTTATAGCTCAGTTGCTGACCGCCAACCGTGGGCCAAGCATTGCCCGTGAGGGTGCCGCGATGGGGAGCTGATAGGGTGATGAAACGCTGGACGCGGGTCAAACCACCCAAGCGCTGCAGATAATAGCGCCCGACAATGCCGCCCATGCTGAACCCCACCAGGTCGAAGGGTTGATCCGGAGCGATCGCTTCCTCTACATACTGGGCCACCTGCTGAGCCAGATCCTCCAGCGGCGCGTTGCCTAAGTTGGGGGACATATCCAAGGCGTGAACTGACCAGCCTTGCTGAGTTAGCTGCTGCCGCATGGTTGTAAAAATCTGCTGCTTATCAAAAATGCCGTGGAGCAGTAATACCGGATTGCGATCGCCCATCTGTCCTCCTCTGCCTAGATGTTTCACTAGGATGACTGCCTATTTACTGACTATCTGTATCAGCTATGTTCAGTGTAGAAGTCTGTCAGAGCTTTGGCACCAGCACCCGGACGCTTTGGCAACTGACTCTATCCCCTGGTTGACTAGACAAAAAGACCCTCACCCCAAACCCCTCTCCCAGGTCGGTAGAGGGGCTTTGAACGTACCTGCACCTTTCTGGCTCCCCTTCTCCCCTTGTGGGAGAAGGAGCTGGGGGATGAGGGGACATGATGAGGCAACCCATAAGCTCTATCCCCTAGGCGAAAGCGCTAGGATTGACCTTGAAGCCTG
>DATNRH010000588.1 GCA_036703605.1 Candidatus Obscuribacterales bacterium
TTGGAATTCAAGAAGTTGCTTGAGCTGCTGTTGGTGTTACCCAAGTTATTCAAGTTGCTTTGCATGCTTTGAAGCAAGCTACTGAATTGAGCGTTTGAGTTGCCGCCCCCGCCCCCGCCACCGAAGTTGTTGTGGTTGTGGTTGTTATCACTGCCCAGGCTATCGTGGTGCGCACTGCCCCCCTTGTTCCCAAGGTTTTGGTGGCTTGAGAGGGATCGCAAAAACGATTCCATACGTCCAGCGCTTGCCAGCCGTCGGGCAAAAGAGGTGTTCCCACCGGAAGCGGCAGCGGCCGCCGCCAAATTGGAGCGAGATCCGGCATCTGCAGACCAATTTTTCATGCCACCTTCAGGCATCTGCCCGGTCCCACCTGTCTGAATTAAATTGGCGAGATTGTCAATCGACTGCAGACTCTGGAAATCAAGCGACATGAGAGCGTCGAAACTATTTTGACGCTCCATCATGTTGGACAAGGAAGCAGAAGAGAGCCCCCTGTCCCTAGCAAGCTGAGAAAGTTGGTCTCGGGATAATCCTGTCTTCATCATGAGGTTGTTCATGGAGCTGCCACCGCCTGCCGCCAAACGGGCAGCAGATGCATTGCGGGCGATCTGAGCCAAGGCAGAATTGCTACCATTTCGAGCTGCTGCTGCTGCCGCAAACAGATTGCTGGCGGAAGCTCCAGAAAAGTTATTTTGGGACATCATCTGCTGACTGGCGCGACGTTGCAGTTCTGCCAAGAAGGCGGCACTCCCTCCTGATGATCCGAAACCATCGTTGTTCTGTTTGCGCTCTTTCAGATTCTTAAGACTGCCGCTGCTAAGACCCTGAAGGAGGGCACGACCAGCTGCAGCAGCCCTGTTGTTACTTTCTCCACCCGAAAGGTTGGCAGCAGCCATTGCAGCTCCTCCTCCCTGTTTGTAACCCAGTGGAGGCTGCAACCACGGCGGACTCGAGGGAGATGCCTCCATTGTGTAATCATCTCGGGGCTTGCTTGCAACCCCCAAGGCCGCCAGACCACTGGGTTGAGGAGCAGGAGCAGACGCATTTCCACCACCTCCTGCAACCCCCGAAGACTTGACGCGGTTGGTTTGAGCGACCCGCTCCAA
>DATNRH010000589.1 GCA_036703605.1 Candidatus Obscuribacterales bacterium
ACACCAAGGGGCGATACACCTGTACGGCTGCTTGGACATCGGCAAAGGTAGGTAAACCTAGAAAATCCTCGTAGCCCAGTACTTTGCGAATATCTTGGAGAACATCGGTCAGTTGCTGACGTAGAGATGTGGCTGTATCCCTCAGCGCTTCCGGGGTGAGGCTATGGCGATCCTCGGAAGTCATCCGATCGCGCTGCTGGCTTTCCAGGTTTCGGAGTTGGGCGGTGATCTGCTGGTAATCCTGATAAAGCTTAGGATGGGTTTGTTGCAGTTGGGTGAGGTCAGATCGATCGCGATCGAGACTCTCGCTGAGCCCACGGGCACGGCCCTGCTCCAGGGTTTCGACGGCTTTTTGTAGGTCGCCCGTCCGCGCCAGAGCATAGGCCGCCCGCCGAGGGAGATCAGCGGTTTCAGCCAGTTCAGCGGATTTGCTATCTAGTAAATTGGCACTCTGGTAAAGGATTTCAGCCGCTTGTAGCGCCGTTTGATAAATAGAAACAGCCTCCTGCCAGCGTCTTCCTCTAAAGTAGATATCTCCCAGACGATTGGCTGATTTTCGGCAATCATGAGGATGCAGCCCTGGAGCAAAGACTGTCAGGCTATCCTGATAGCCATTTATTGCTTGCTGAAAATTCTCAGCAGGATCACCCTTGATACGATCAGAGTAAGCCATCGCCATATTCATTCTAGTTTGAGCCCACTCAACAGGTGTTGTTATTTTTGTCCTGACCGTTAGAACTTGTTCATGAGCATCAATAGCATCCTCAATATCTTGGGCGTGATTACCTTGGCTATGTAAATAGTAAGCAACTGCTAAATTACTCTTGGAAGTTGCCCACTCAAAAGGCATGGACTCGTAAGTTCTAACTTCTAACGATTGCTTGTAAGCATCAATAGCCTTCTCAATATTCTGAAGGAAGTCAACACAAGTGCTATAAAAACAATAAGCAACTGCCAAGTTGTTCATTGTCTGCGCCCAGTCAACTGGTGCCACTTCGCGAGTTCTGATCTCTAGCGATTGTTTATAGATATCAATAGCCTTCTCAATATTTTGACA
>DATNRH010000590.1 GCA_036703605.1 Candidatus Obscuribacterales bacterium
ACACGGTTATCCTGTTTCCCATTGAGTTAGCCAGAGCTGTGAAAGCGATCGCTCCTCCTCCTGAGTCCTAGTGGGATTAAAGCGACATATGACCATAATGGATATAGCTCCAGGTCGCCGACGAGGATGGACTGCCAAAGATTTTGGGGGTTTCATCATACTCAACTAACTGTCCTACAAGGCGATCGCCCTCGGGAATCACGTTGAAGAATGCTAAGCGATCGGTAATGCGGGCAGCTTGACGCAGATCGTGGGTTACCATCACAATCGTATAATGCTGCTTCATTTCAATGAGTAAGCTACTGATGCGATCAGCGGAGACTGGGTCAAGGGCGGCGCAGGGTTCATCCATTAAGATAATATCTGGCTGTAGGGCAATGGTGCGGGCAATACAAAGGCGCTGCTGCTGACCGCCGGAGAGCAACATGGCATTTTTATTCAAGTCTGCCTTCACCTCTTGCCAGAGACCTACCTGACGCAACACCTGCTCCACAATAGTGTCAATATCTTGCCGACAGCCATTCACCCGTAGCCCAAGGGCAATATTGTCGTATACTGACTTGGGGAAAGGATTGGGTTGCTGAAACACCATGCCAATTCGGCGACGCACAATGGTATCGGGTATGGCGTACAAATTCTGTCCAGCCAGACGAATCTGTCCTTTGATCGTAGCAGCGGGTACAAAATCAAGGAGTCGATTAAAACAACGCAATAGGCTGCTTTTGCCACAGCCTGAGGGGCCAATGAGTCCCGTTATTTGTTTAGGATAGATCTTGAGATTGACCTGGTGCAAAATGGTCTGACCACTGTAGGCGATCGCTAAGTCCTGAGCTTCTAAAATAGCCATGTCTGTCCCAGCCTGAGACATGGAAGAAAATAAAGTAGGCATCCACAAACTCCTAGCGAACATAGCGACTATGGAAATCTCGAAGCAGCACGGCTGCAAGGTTGAGCAGGAACACTAATCCGCCTAGGACTAAAATGGCGGCGGCGGCATTGACCTGATAGCCATCCTGGGGGCGGGCGGCCCAAAAAAAGATTTGGGTGGGCAAGGTCGAAAAGGGATCTTGGAGTCCTGATATGGATAATGATGGAGCAACACTGACAAAGGCGATCGCTCCGATGGCAATGAGGGCAGCGGCTTCTCCGGCAACGCGGGATAGCGCCAGCATAATTCCCGTAATGATACTTGGTGCAGCCGCTGGTATGATGACGTGACATAGTGCCTGGAGGCGGCTCATGCCTACACTGTAGCCAGCCTGCCGGAGCTGACTCGGCACAGAGCGCAGAGCACCGCGGGTAGTAATAATGACTAGGGGCAGGGCAATAATGGACATCACCAGCGCTGCAGAGAGCAGACTGCGTCCGCCGGTAATTGGAGAAAGCTGTCGGACAAAGAGCGCTAGTCCTAGGAGACCATAGAGGATGGAGGGAACAGCAGCTAAGTTAGCAATCAAGACGTCTAGGGTACGATTTAGGGGGCGATCGGGGATGTATTCTTCTAGATAAATAGCGGCTGATATTCCAAGGGGAATGGTCATCATGGCCGTCATCAACATCAGCAACGTTGTTCCCACTAAGGACGCATAGATGCCTGCATCGTCTGGGCGACGAGATGGAAAATTGACGAGAAAGTCCCAGCTTAGTCGGCTAAACCCACTGCGAAAAGCTACAAGAGCCATCAGCAATAGTGTCAAGATGCCCACCATGACGGATAAGAATCCTAGAACCGTCAGCAGGCGATCGAGCCATTGCCGTCGGTTTAGATTGCTGCGAAAGGCCACTGGCGGCAAGGCCATAGCTGGAGCGATCGCTCCTAGGGAAAGCGTTCCCTGCAGCATGTCTACCGATGGAATGAGCAGTTGCTGCATCCCTTTTTTATAGCGATGCAGCAACCATCGCCCGAAGCTATTAAGAGATAAGGTGATTAAAAACAAGACCATGCCCGCCGCAAAAATGGTATGAAACCTCAGGGAATCGGAGGGTACGTCACCTAAGCTCACCTGGATAATATAGGCCGTGATGCTGGAAATGGGAACTAAGGGATTGAGGGTGAGGTGGGGGCGTTGTCCGGCAGCGATCGCTGCAATCATTGTTTCTCCCAAGCTGCGGCTGGCGGCGAGGGTGTAGGAGGCAAGAATTCCCGGCAGGGCGGCGGGCAAGATGATGTGCTGAATCACCTCTCGCTTGGTGAACCCTAGGGTATAGGCTCCCTGTCGAAGGGTAGCGGGTATGCTGCGCAGCGTATCTTCACCAATGGATGAAATGATCGGTACAATCAACACCCCGGTCACTAGTCCAGCGCTCAGGGCGTTAAAAACCGATAGACCGGGGATCACCATCCGCAGAGCTGGCGTGACAAATGAGATAGCAAAGTAGCCAAATACGATCGTGGGAATGCCCGACAGGGTTTCTAGGGCAGATTTCAGCACTTGTCGAGCTGGATCCTTGGCATACTCACTTAAATAGATCGCCGCTAGGGTACCCACGGGAACGGCAAACAGCATGGCGATGGTTGAAATCAGTCCCGTACCGGTTACCAGAACGATGATGCCGTAGCCCTGGTTAGAAAACAGGGGCGTCCAGCTCGTATCGGTGAGAAACCTCCCTAGGGGAACCTCTCGGAAAAACAAAAAGCTCTGGTAGATGAAGGTCGCCATGATGGCGATCGCTATCATCGTGGGAATGGCAGCGGCGATCGCAAAGGCCGTGTGAGCCAAGGCATCAACCCAGGATCCTGGGCGATCGCGGGTGGGCTTGGGTGACTTGAAACTAGGTAAACTCATGCCTCTCTGACTAATCCGCCGGATCGATTCCCTTATGACGTTGTGGTTGCACCCTGAGTTTTTACGCCTCTGGCAGCATGCTGTTGAGAGACTGCTCCTAGTGTACGGGGCGAAGATAAAGGCAAGTTTAAGCTTTTTCAATCAGCAAAATGTGGTACATCAAAGAAATGCAGGATGTGGTAGACCCGAGCAATCCAGGTACAATGCAGCAGAGTACATCCGATCTAGCCTAAATGACTGTGCCTTCCCTCGATCGCCCCTATCAAGATTTTCTCCAGGATCTGAAACAACGCATTCAGGCTGCTCAGGTCCGGGCTGCCCTGGCGGTTAACTGTGAACTGATCACCCTCTATTGGCAGATTGGCCGAGACATTCTCAGCCGCCAGCAGGCCCAGGGCTGGGGAGCCAAGGTGGTCACCCAATTGTCGCAAGACTTACGCCAGGCGTTTCCAGACATGAAAGGCTTCTCCCGCACCAACCTGCTCTACATGCGGGCCTTTGCCGAGGCCTACCCCGACGAGGCAATTGTTCAACAGGTTGTTGGACAAATTCCTTGGGGGCACAACATTCGTCTGTTGGAAGCAGTCAAAGATCCAGCAGAACGGCTGTGGTATGCCCAACAAGCGATCGCCCATGGCTGGAGCCGCAATGTGTTGGTGCATCACATCGAACG
>DATNRH010000591.1 GCA_036703605.1 Candidatus Obscuribacterales bacterium
GGCGGACGCACCCGTTTCCGAATCTGCTGAAATAATTCCTTGGCCCACGAGAGAAAAATCACAGACGTTAGAGCGAGACAACTCGCAAACAGACGATGACCGTATGCTATGCGGAGACTTACACCATCGGCAACGTTCCCAAAACCTGTCTAGAATGAAGAAACGTAACATTTCGGTTAAGTGAGGTCTATGGACTGGCGAGAAGTATCGGGAAACTGGATAGTCGTTCCCCCGCGGCCGAAGGCGATCATCCATTTCTTGGGTGGGGCTTTTGTGGCGGCGGCTCCGCAGGTAACCTACCGAATGCTGCTGGAGTCGTTGGCAGAGCAAGGCTATGTGGTTGTAGCAACACCATTTGTCAATACCTTTGACCATGCCGCGATCGCTCGTCAGGTCATCCTTGCCTTCGATCGCGCCCTTGAGTATCTACAAGCACGGGTGCTTCAGCAACGCTACATTCCGATTTATGGGCTGGGTCATAGTATGGGCTGTAAGCTGCACCTGTTGATCGGCAGTCTCTATGACGAGGAGCGGGCCGGCAATATCTTGATGGCCTATAACAACTATCCCGCTCGGCGATCGATTCCCCTCTTGGAACAATTTTCTCAAGTGACTTTAATGGATGTGGAGTTCACGCCATCGCCGCAGGCAACGGAAGCTTTGGTAGCTGAAGATTACCACGTGAAGCGCAACCTGCTGGTGAAGTTTACCCAAGATACTATTGACCAAACGCGATCGCTCAGCCAGGTGATGCAGCAATGTTGTCCGGACTTCACCACGGTGCAGATTTTGCCCGGCAATCACCTCACACCGCTGGGACAAGATGTGCGCTGGCAGCCTAGCGCAGCGTTTTCGCCCTTGGATGCCCTTGGGCAATTGGTGAAGCAGGAGGTCTACCGAGACTTTAATCATCTCAAGCGTAATTTACTGCTCTGGCTCGATCCGGTTTCTGCATTGCTCTAGAAGTATTATGCTAAGCAGCAAGGGAAAAATCACCGAACCGCAAGTTAGCTTGATCAAGCTCTTGCTGGCACTGCTTGAAGATCCTGATGGGGTAAGTTAGGATAGTGTCGCTATTAATCAAGTTATATGATTAGGTTTTCTTAGTATGGGGAAATGGGAAGAGCAAATAAAGCGAACAACTCATCGCAAAGAGCTATGGTCAGAAACTCAGCAATTTAATTTTATCACTGCT
>DATNRH010000592.1 GCA_036703605.1 Candidatus Obscuribacterales bacterium
CGCCAGCTTGCTTGATGATGCGCTCACGGGATTCCGTTAGCACTTGAGCAATCCGCAGACGGCTTTCACCGGAGGTTACGAACGCTTTGATCCGATCTAGCTCGCCAGGGCTGAGGTAACGAGCCTCAGCGTCGGCATTCACGATTGATTTCGTGACAATACTCATGGATGGATTCCTCCAAAAAAAAGAAAGATATCGTGGGTATGTCCAAACTTGCGATCGCTTCGAGCGCTTATGGGATGATCCGCGCAATCGACATTGGGGTATGAACGATTACTGAGACGCCTCTGGATTCATCAGCGTTATTCGGAACGATACAAGCGGTTAAGCTTAGCTACCTTCGGGAAATATTTTCCGGCATTTAGTTCACATACTTCGCCTGTTTGCAATATTTCGTAATATCACCCTCATTTTGCAACCGGGGGATCATGGGGGTGCAAAACCACCTCAACCCCAGCACCCGCAACTGTTTCCAGTCACTGGCGCGAACCTCTCTTGGACAAATCGCCGAAGGACGCTCTGGCCAGCGATCGCAAAATTCTGAGAACGGCTCTCTGCTTATCGCCACCTTGGCAGCGATCCCATGGAGCTTGAGTAACATCACGGTGACGGTAGCGATCGCCACCTGTTGCCCTCTAGGGATGGACAACTTGGGTGGATGGCAACAACTACGTTCACGATTGTTCAACAGGCAAGGATGCCCCCCTAGGGCTATCTCACGCCGCAGAAGGCACAGGTAGAAGCCGCGATCGCGCCCTAGAGATCATCTGGGTGCGATCGCGGTTGTTCTAAGAGCAGGTTAGCCCTTCAGAGAATCCTCGGCTGGCACACCCATGCGAGGCACCACCGGGGTAAAGCTAGGCACGACTAGATCCCGATTTTGCTTCGTGAGCTGGGTATAGAGCCGCTCGGTGTTGGGGAAGTTGGCTGCAGGCAGGGTGGGGAAGCGGTTATAGGGCACCACATCTTCACCAAAGGTTTGCACATACTCCATGCTGTTCACCATGGCACCAATGAAGCTACGAATCCCTTCCGTTGCCAAAATCTGGTTGTACTTACGGATTTCAGCTTGGTCAAGGGGAGCCCGGCCCAAGAAGTGCTTGGTACCCAGCTCAATCACCTTGGTGTTGGGGTAGGGCGCGTAGAACTCTTTGATGTAGAGCTTCGAGCATCCTAGGGCTTCAATGAATTCCTTGAGGTTGATCTCAAGATTGGCTAGCTTACTTTCAAGCACCGTGAATTCATTCTCAACAATGTATGGTGCAATGTCCCGCTCGAAGATCTGACGATAGGCAGCGGCAATCACCGTCTGCACCTGCACCGCATCTTGAGCCCGAGTCAGCTTGAAGATCTTGGTTTGCTCGCGGCGCTTGCTCACCCCTTGAGCCACCCGGAAGGTCACGTCCGGCTCCGTCCGCAGGTTCGAAACACCACCCAATTCCACAAAGCGTGGGGTTTCTTCCTTGATGATCTTGGCGTTCTTGTCGCCAATGCTGCCCACACGGGATGTACGCAGAGCCAGCCCCTTCGGCGTCACATAGCGCTCGTAGGGAATCGTGTCTTCCCCAAAGGCTTCTGCATATTCTGGGCTGTCGATGATGGTATCCACCAGCGCATAGAAACCTTGCTTGGCACAAATATCGAAATACTTGTTGGTTTCTTGGCGACCGTAGGTAGGACGACCTAAGAGACGACGGTGGATATATTCAACCGCCTTCATCACATAGAGCGACGTCCAGTAGAGCTTACGGAAGGGCTCTGACTTGGCAATCATGCGGATGAATTCCCGCAGGGTAATATCCCCGTTCTCTAGCTTAATTTCTGCCACCTTTAGGCGCTGTCCTTCATAGACATCGCGACCAAACACCTGTAGGTAGGCAGCCCGAATCACCGCTTGGGTGGAGCTTTCCGTATACTTGATGCTGGCGTTGGCGGTGGTAGGAATTTGGTTGAGCTTGAAGACCTTAGGTCCAAGGGTTCCCGGCGCAGCGCCCCTTGCT
>DATNRH010000593.1 GCA_036703605.1 Candidatus Obscuribacterales bacterium
ACCATGGTGCGGTGGTTGGCGTCGAAACAATGCTCAACGGTGAAGCGGCGTTGGGTATCTGTGAAAGTAGTTACGTCGCTTAACGCTAGGGATAGGTAGGGATCCCTGGCTACACCCGCGACATAATCCTCAATTTGCAGGATCAGGGAGGGAACCAGGTTCACGGTTTGATGCAGCTTGGGATAGCGTTCAAGCATCAGCACCAAGTCGAGATAGTCTTTGGTGCCATGCAGCCGCACCCAAGGCAGTTGATAATGACCGGCTACTCGGCTTTTGTAGAGGGGTTGGTGTTGGTGCCAGATGATGGCAACGTAGAGCGGATGAGGCATAGAACCTCCTAAAGTGCCTCTGCCAGATGCCTGCTTGCCTGACAGAGAGGGTCAAAAACGTGGCCTAGCACATGGCTAGAGGAACACAACATCACTCTACCGCAGGCTGGCATGAGTCCAGCATGTCTCGGTCGAGCTACTGTTCCTACTCTACTTACATAAAGCGGGGAAGATGATGTCACTTCCCCGCTTTATGTAACTATTTACGTTAAGAATACCTACCAACTATCACAGTCAGCACTATAGAACTTGCTCGACCTCAACAATTTCGGGAATGGATTCCCGGAGACGGCGTTCGATGCCCATTTTCAGGGTCATGGCTGAGCTAGGGCAGGATCCGCAAGCTCCCTGCAGTCGCAGCCGTACAACTGGGCCATCAAGTTCGACAAGTTCGACGTTACCACCATCGGACATGAGGTAGGGACGAAGTTCATCAAGGACTTGTTCAACGTTGGTAATTGTGAGTTCCATGGCTTGTGATATAGGGTGCAGGGTGAGCGATGATGTCTAATCTAGATGGTGTAGCGCTAGAGTCTCTCTCGGACGGGCGATCGCCCTCAGCATCTATCCAAAGTCTAACATCTAGGGTCTACTATCCCCCGGAGCTTGACCTAGAGAATTCTGATTGAATCAATAAGGTAGGGGGCGATCGCCTCTTAAGAAACCGAGATCTAACCTAAAAGCGCTAGGTTGGAAAACTGGAAGACGGTGGTGGTTTGTTGACCATCGGCGGTGGCGTGGATGGTTTGCTGGCTCATCAGGTAATAGTCGCCCACGGCTTCATAGCGATCTTCAAACTGCATCTCTCGCAGAATGTCTTGGGTTTGCGGATTGCGGAAGACGGCATTGTAGCGAGTTGATACGTAGCCGTGGCCGGTATCTAAGCTATCGAGGTGGTCGATGGTGAAGGCCATGCGTCCCATAACGCGGCTAACTTGACAGACTTCGTTGTTGCGTAGTTTGTAGTTAGACCCCATGGCATCGCCGCCGACAAGGATTTCAACGGCACCGGTGTCGTCGGTGGTGCCAGCGCTGAAGGTGTGTTTGCTGTGGGCTTGCTCAAAGGAATTGCGCTTGCGGTGGGTCACCACGTCGCGCAGTTGGGTGTAGATCGATTCCTTAACGGTTTCATCTTCAATGTCGGTCACCTCGACGCTGTAGTCAGCCTTGACGGTCACCTTGGCGGTGTGGACTTCGTCGTCTTGGGTCACGGTGAGGTCGGCGGTGAAGCCGGGGAAGTTGGTATCCCAGGTGTAGCGATTTTCGTAGGCGGAGCGAAAGAGATCTTGAGCGTTGATTTGAGTAGTGGTCATTATGTCTATACCTATGGCAATTGAGCAGTCCCACAGAGGGATGACGGAACACCCCATGCAGCATCCCTAGGGCCATACCAGCTCTAGGTGATGCGCTGAAAGGTTTTGGATCAGGGATCGATCGCAACTCCCCTAGGTTGAGAGCAAGCGGCCTATCTCACGCAATCGTGATCGCTCACCGTGATCGCTCATGACTGAAGGTCGGGTTCCGGTTGGGTGTTCCGTGCTGTTTTCAGTGTAAGGAGTTTTGTCGGGGCCGGGGAGGTCACGATTCAGGATTGGGAACAAGTTCGGTATTCACCTCGTTGACCGATCGCCGTTTGAGTTCACTAGATTCTGATCGCGGTAGGAGATCAAAAATTTCTCGGAAGCGATCGTCGAGTTCTTCAAAGTCTACGGATCCGGTTTTGTTGAGCACGACCTGACCCGCTTGGTCAAAGACAACTGTTTGAGGCACGAGACCTTCGTAGTAGTAGCCCGGTTCTGTGGGTTCATACTGATCCTTGATCGGCAGGGAGTCAATATCAATGGGGATAATATCGGTGGCGCGTCCGTAGAAGGCATCAAATTGCGAAACAACGGAAACATAGGCTTTGCAGTCGCTGCTGTCGTCGATGTAGAGCACGAGCAGGGTGGGGCGATCGCCCTTGAGCGATGCTTCTAGGGTGACCCGGGGGGGAACCAAGGAGCCGTTGCCG
Organism: Candidatus Obscuribacterales bacterium; assembly: GCA_036703605.1. NCBI lineage: Bacteria > Bacillati > Candidatus Melainabacteria > Candidatus Obscuribacterales > Candidatus Obscuribacterales bacterium. The sequence goes on from DATNRH010000593.1 coordinate 2,341, forward strand.
GCATAGAGGGGAAAAATACCACCGTCAAATCGATCGTCGGTTAATCCGGCTAGGGCTGGGGTAGCACCCATCACTACCAGAGCGATCGCTAGCACGGTTGATATCAGGATGGAAGCGAGGGGCGATCGCCGCCAATAGTTCTTGAGCGATGCAGTCATTTGACAAATCCATAACATGGGCGATCGAGAAAAAAGTCGCATGGGTCGAGGGTAATGTCCGCAATAGTCCTCAGGACAAAGGCCATTGTTTCAACGGTGGCTTCGTCCTACTCCTTTGTATTTTGCAACAAGGGCTACACCTCTTGCGATCGAGTTTGACATGAATGCCATTGACTAGAAGCGAGAAGGGCGTTTTACCCCTGGCCCCGTGGAGGATTTCGAGCGGCGTGGCTTTGGTTCCGAAGGATCGGCGGCTAGGCGTTGGCGATCGCTGGTCTGCATGGCTTCCCCAACGGTGACGTTCACCTGATCACCGATCAGCATCACCAAGGAACTCATATAGAGCCACAGTTGCAGCACAATCACAGCTCCCACGGTTCCGTAGACCTTGTTGTAGTTGCCGAAATGCAGCACGTAGAGACGAAAGCCATTGGAAATCAGCGCCCAGGAAATAGCCGCGAGGACAGCTCCGGGGAATAGGGGCTTATTAGGGCTCCAGCGACTTGGTCCAAAGCGGTAGATGAAGGCAAAAGCCAAAGACATGATGCCCAAGGCAAAGGGCCAGGTGAGCCAACGCCATCCCTGCAGCAGCCACGGAGCAAAGGTTGAACTTTGAATAGCTAGGTTGCTGATCGCCCAGTCGCTGATAAACACCAAGGTGGAGGCTAGCATCAGCAACAGGATCGTTCCCAAGGTCAGCCCGAGGGAAATCAGCTTGGCTTTCCAAAACGGCCGCATTAACGCTTGGGGGATCTGGTGAATTTGATCCAAGGCCCGCATGGCGGCGCTCAGGGCGCTGGAGGACACCCAGAGGGCAATTAAAAAGCTGACGGAAAATAGACCACTACTGCCGCCGGTGGTGATATCGCTGGCGAAATTTTCAATCAAATTGAGGGCGTCTACTGGAGCAACTTCACTCAGCCGACCCATGAGGCGTTCGAAGGAGTTGGTGAGGGGCTCGAAGAGGCTGACAGCAGTTAAGACGGTCAGTACGGCAGGGAAAAGGGCGAGTAGCGCATTGTAGGCCATCTCTGCCGACAAGCTGGGTAGTCGCTGTGCCATGACCCCTTTGATCACCCGGCGTAGGGTGGTGAGGTTGATGTGTTGAAAAAAGCGCACAAAGCGAGGGGCATACATAGCGACTGAGCAATAGGGTCTGGATTTCATCATCCAGAATGATGGGCAGATGAGTGGCGATCGACGTGCCAGAAAAATAAATGGCTAGAGGTGATTCAGGTGCTGTTTCAACAGCGACTGAATCATAGTAGATGGAGCTGAATCTAGCAATGGGCGATCGCCCCGAGAGCTATTTCACCCTACACTTCGAGTGTAACAGAGTCGTGCTTTGCGCTTAGATGATCTGGTCTTAGGACGATGAGATAGCAGTTCTTAGGCTAATGGCTAACAACGTGACGACAAGCGAAATGCCGAGACCCATGGCGGCATCTCGGCATTCACAGCGGATTGAGGTACGAGAGAGTAGGTTGAATGATCTAACTAGCGATGCGGGAGATTGCCGGTAGCGTCGGGCTTTCTCCGCTATCGATTGCTAAACAAACTGCCTACGGAACGATTAGACACCAGCACGGCTGCCAGCATGAGAAGATGCACTGGCCAAGGTGCCGCAACTAGGGCAAGAGCAATACCAACGAGAGCCACCGCTACACAGGCGATCGCGATCTCTGCCGATGATTTTTCTGCCTTGTTATACATGTACGCTGCACTAAGCGCAGCAATGGATGCAATAAACCACATTTGGAATCAGGTTGTTTACTAATCTACACAATGGAATTCATGTTTAGTAATATACGACACTTAATCCCTGAGGTCTTCCATCAATCAGCGTAATTTATGCTGATCATTGATAAATCCAAAGGTCTAGACGACCTGAAGTGCTTCTATCAAGAGCGATCGCGGCAATTGTTAAGAAAAATCGGATTCACAAAACTTTTGAATTCTTATGTCTTAAACATCGATATAAGGGTCAACAAAATGCATAATAAGTAAGTATTTTTGCTCATTCAAAAAACATATTCCTTCACATTTTTGATGGGTATTTTTACTTATCAAAAAACACGCTCCCCCACATTTTTAAGGAGTGAGGGCGCACTTTATGAGGGAGGGCGATCACCTAGAGCCAAAGTACAAATAAAACTGCAACGAGCCTGGATAGTCCTGAGCCGATGATGACCTAGGCAGGCCCTTGCCTGAATCTTCTCCGAGTAGATTTGGATATCAACTACCAACTCAACTGAGATCGGTGCCACGGGTAGATACAACTCAGGTGCAACAGGAGCTTGTTTGAAGACACCAGTTTTAAGCGATTGATAGCCAGTATCTGGTGCTTTGCTCAAGCCGCGCTAGTGTTTGCCGATCTTGCGTCCAACTAGAACCAGAGATGCCAGCAGAGTCGTAGCTGCTCCAGCGATCGCCCCGAGTCTCCAGAATGGCAGATCACTTACTGGTTCGGGCTGTTCTAAAGGAGCGATCGCCTCCTCAGAGGACGGCGTATCTACCTCAGGCGGGGAAGGCTCCGGGACAGAACCTGCTGCTACTACGGTGGTATAGCTGAGTTCAAAAGGTGTAAAACTGCCCTCGGCTGTGGGGCTGCCGGTCAAAACCAGACGGTACTCACCCACGGCGGGAAAGATAACCTCAGCTCCAGGAATCCGCTCAAAACGTTCGGGAGATATGGCCTCTAGCGTCGGGGTGAGCACCGGATCTGCCTCGGGCTGGTTAGTGTTGTACACCGCCAGTTGACAGTCACACTGATCAAGGGGAATTGCCCGCCCCCCTTGTTGGGTGAGAGCTACCCAGACCCGAGCCACCTCTCCAGCCTTGGGGCTATGGTTGGGTTCAAGGTGCCAGGTACCGGCCACATCACCCGACACCTCGGTTTTGTGGGCCTGGGCAGGCAGCGCCAGCAGCACCATCACGAGCCAGCCCAGCCCACTAAGATTTGTAGGGCGCATAAAACTTCTCTAGAGACAACATTGCCCAAAACCGTCGCCAGCGTAGCAGCAGAGCCAAGACTGCCAGGCTTCCAAGGGCGATCGCTCCTAGCCAGTGTCGAGGGGTATGCTCAAAACTGCCCAAGTAGCTGGAGCCCAAAAGCAGCGCATGGGCAATGACTAGGACAAAAACTGGCACACTGAGCATGTGCAACTGCCGCCACCGAGCTCCCAGGCGGGCCTGGGCTTGGTCAAAACTGGTAGCAGCCAGGGGCACCATCAACGTCAAAGCAATCAGGCCTGCCCACCCCCCCATCTGGAGTTGGGGCAGCAAAAAGGAGAGAGCCATCGGATTCCAGCCCATGGTGACCATGTGGGCCACATGGGCTACCGACAGTACAAAGGCGCTAACCCCTAGGGCACGGCGATAGATCAGAAACGGCGACCAGAGGCGGCTGATGGGGCGGGCAACCAGAGCCAGCAAGAGGCAGACCAGTGCCCCATGTCCAGTGAAATCGACCATGTCATTGCCCCGGAACAGGGTCAGAAGACCGACGGTGAGCGTCACCCAGCCCCCTAGGCGAAAGAGTTGCCCTCGCCGATCAGCACTGAGGGCAGCGGTGGATGCGCCTACCCCAAGCATGGTGGGCAGGGTGCCAACCCCAAATGCCAGCATGGCCGCTCCACCCATCCACAACTCCGTCGTGTCGGCGGCCTTGAGTTGGGCAGCGTATAAGAATCCACAGGGCATAAACCCCCATGCCAGACCCAGCAGCAGTGGTGTCCAGCGCTGGGGATCGAGGGAAAGATTCTGCATCGCTCGACTGAGGCGATCGTGCCAGCTCGCCTGGGCCATAGGGTTTAGCATGGGTACCGGAGGCACCTGCCCAGGGCGAATTTGCCCCAGACCAAACCAAACTAGCAATAGTCCTGTCCCAACGGCGATCGCCTGTCGCAACAAACTGCCTACGCCGGCCATTTGCCCACCAGCCACCAGCACCGACCCGATCGCGCCAATCAGCGCCCCCACCAACGCGTAGCTAGTGATGCGTCCCAGATTGAGCAGCAGGTGAAATCGCACTTGGGACCAGCGCCCTTGGAGATCTGACCGCTGTGATAGGGAAAAGGCGACGGTGATGGGGCCACACATGCCTAGGCAGTGACCAAAACTCCCTAGAAATCCTAGGCTGGCCATGAGCAGCAAATCGAGCATTCCAGCGATGTCGAGTTCAAATGGATTGCTTTGAGTTTACCATCCCCCTCAAGCGCCCGGATTGCACCCATGAAATCCAGATGAAACCGCCTTGAAGTCCGTAGAATCAGGCTTGTGGTTGATGATTTAGCCTGATGCGTCTATTGCTGGTGGAAGATGAGGAGGACTTAGGCTTGGCGATCGAGCTGGTTTTAGGCAGCGAGAAGTATGTGGTGGATGGGGTGCCCGACAGGACGCAGGGCTGCGTCTGGAAAGCCAGTGGGCGGATTACACCATCGCTATTGTGGCTTGGATGTTGCCCGGCTTGTTTGGGCTAGAACTCTGTCAGAAACTGCGATCGCCCCCAACTCCTCTTCACGAAAATACTCTCCCCCACATGTCTACGGCGTGAGGAAGAGTTTTATGAGGAGAGGCGGTCGCTTAAGCAGCTCGTCGCTCATCCAGATCAGGGAAGCCGTGGAGAATGGGGGCAGTGGCTCCGTAGGAGGTTATCTGCTTGAGTTTAGGAATGTCGGCACTGCTGTAGACCCGAAACTCTCGTTCAACGGTAGCCTGGGCTGTGCGTACGGCTTGATTGAGAACAAGAGAGCCTCCCCGGTCAGACACCGAGCGGTGGAAGGTACCGGGAGGAATGCGCAAAATCGCGCCATTGGCTTCTAGGCGCACCATATGAAAGGGCTGTTCCCAGTTAAAATTCACCAGATAAAAGGTGCGACCTCCAGAAACAGCTAGGAGATTATCTTCTTGATGGGGATGGAGATAAAACTGCCAGTTGCCCCGATCGGTGTTGTTGGGGCTGACCGCAGGGCCGTCATGAAAGACGAGATCGCGGGCATTAGAGTCATTGATGGTGATATCAAAAAAACGAACACTAGGGGTGTCGCGGAATTTTTGGTAGGGGATGAGTTCAAACATAGGGAAAAGGGGGTAGGCAATATACAGGGGTGTATCAACGCCGCACAGGGGTCAGAAGGCTCATTCCGTAGGATGGCAGGACATCCGCAGGTCGTCATGTCATGACGCTTTGCAATTTAGGGGGGTGATCCGCGTCCCATTCGCAGATTGCTGAGCTATTTTGAGGGATAAGGAATTTGGGGTCTGACTATGTGGGCTGTCCAATCAGGTGTTCCGTCTACCGTAGCGTTGCCATCTCCAGAGATCAAAACTCATCCTGTAGCTCATCTATCCGAAAATCGAATAGATTGACAAGATGCACATTTATCATCTTCAAGTTTGGTTGGCGGTTGTGGAAGAGGGCAGCTTTTCAGCGGCGGCTCTCAGGCTCAATACATCTCAAGCGGCCGTGAGTCGAGCGATCGCTGCTTTGGAGGATGAATTGGGCGTTCCGCTTTTGGTGCGAGGGCGGTTTGGCGCACGGCTAACCCCCATGGGCGATCGCATCATGCACCATGCCCGTCAGATTTTAGACCTCAGGGACTGTATCGATGCGGAGGTGAATTTACAAAAGGGCTTAAATGGCGGGCGGTTGCGCATTGCATCGTTTCGCAGCGCCGCAACCCACCTGCTGCCGCCGATGATCGCCCGATTTAGCCAGCGCTTTCCGGGGGTTGAGGTGACGCTGTCGGAAGTGGATCCCTCGGGGGTGGAGCAGGAGCTCCGGGCAAGACGGGTGGACATTGGTTTGGTGCCGTTGCCCCGGTCGGAGGACTTTGCCACCTGGGAGATTGCACGGGATGAATACGTGGTGTTGCTGCCCCAGACGGGAGCTGTCACACCCGATCAACTTACCTGGGAGCAGCTTTCACTCTATTCGTTTATCTTGTACAACTACGCAGAATGTACCTCCGCTGTGCGTAATTATTGGACAGAGTGGGGGCAGTCGTTGAAAGTGGCCTATGAGATCAAGGAAGATTCCACCATTGTCAGCATGGTGGCTCAGGGGCTAGGCGCGGCAATTTTACCCCGACTGGCGGCGCTACCCATTCCTCAGGATGTTCTGGTGCGATCGCTGCCGGTGCCCTTGGATCGGGTGATTGGCGCAGCAGTGTTGTCGGAGGCCATTCACCTGCCTACGGTCTTTGCGTTCCTAGATGTGCTGCGGGGTACAGGACTGTTTGCCACAACATCCGTTCCGTAGCGGCCCAATGCTCCAGAAAACGTCAATCCCGGAAGGTTAGAGACTAGCGGCAGCAGTTTGCAGGACTTGATTGAGTTTGCCGCTGCGGTAGCCTTCTAGATCGAGGGTGACGTAGAGAAATCCGTAGGTTTGAAACTCGCGGACAATTTGGTTGAGATCGGTGGTCAGCACAAATTCTTTGATGCTTTCGGGGGGTAGCTCGATGCGGGCCGTGTCTCCCTCAGAGCGCACCCGCAGGTCGCGATAGCCCCGATCGCGGAGGTAGCGTTCGGCCCGGCCCACGCGCTGCAGCTTGGCGACGGTAATCTCTTCGCCGTAGGGAAAGCGAGAGCTGAGGCAGGGCTGGGCCGGCTTGTCCCACCAGGGTAGGTTCAACTGTTTAGACAAGGCGCGCACGTCTAGTTTGCTAACGCCTACTTCAGCCAGGGGCGATCGCACCCCTCGTTCGTGAGCCGCTTGAATGCCGGGGCGATAGTCACTGAGGTCATCGGCGTTGATGCCATCGACGACGTAGGGGTAGCCTCGCTCTAGGGCCAGGGGCTTGAGGGTGTCGTGGAGTTCGCTCTTACAAAAGTAGCAGCGGTTGATTGGGTTCGAGGTGTAGTTGGGATTATCCATCTCGTGGGTCGAGACGATTTCGTGGCGAATCCCAATCATGGCAGCCTGTACCCGGGCGTCTTCTAAGTCATCGGGCAAGAGGGACGGAGAATTGGCAGTGACAGCTAGGGCGCGATTGCCAAGGACATCCTGGGCAATTTTGGCTACTAGGGTGCTGTCTACTCCACCGGAGTAGGCAATCAAGGCATGATCCATCTCGGCAAAGATGGCAGTGAGCTGGGCCATCTTGCGGTCTAACTGGGTAGACGATGGGCTAATATTCTCAAGTCTCCTCAACGGGCTACTCCTTTTCGAGTCCTAAGATCGACAGTGCCTCGCTCCGTGCAGAACGAGGTCGTTGGTCATATATTGATTCTCCACCCTAGCTCAAGACTAAGAGTAGAGACACTTACGTTTCTAGATTAACGAATTTTCACATCTCTGAAAATCCATTCCAGACTATCTAAGTCCTAATGCTCTAGGTATTTCTGGGAGATTAGAGCGACTTGCTGTCCTGCTCCTGTAGATGATGAACCAGGGCCTGAAGTCCTAGATAATAGCTGTTAACACCAAAGCCACAGATTTGACCCACGACCACAGCGGCCATGTAGGAGTGATGGCGGAATGATTCTCGTCGATGGATGTTGCTGAGATGCACTTCTACCGTGGGAATGGCAACGCCAGCGATCGCATCTCGAAGAGCGACGCTCGTGTGAGTGTAGGCACCTGCATTGATCACCAGCCCTTGGTGGCGATTTCGGGCATCGTGAATAGCGTCCACCAAAACACCTTCGTGGTTGGACTGCAGGGTTTCCAGCTTGACACCTAGGTGATCCGCCTGGAGCGTTAGCCCTTGATTGACGTCATCAAGGGTGGTGTGCCCATAAATCTCTGGCTCTCGCAGCCCCAGCAGGTTTAGATTTGGGCCATGAAGAACTAAGATGCTCAGCATGACCGTCTGCTCAGCACAATGAATGAAAGAACCATAGAGAGCTAGGGTCTAACGACGCCGTTGGTTGTCACGTACAGGGATCGGAATGAGCTCGGGTTCTGGCTGAGGTTCAGGGCCGAGGAGAGCATCCACAATTTTGCGGGCCCACTCTTTGAGTTTCTCCAGCACCTTGTCAATTTGAGCCATTAAACTTAAATCTCCTTTTGTTTCAGTCAGCGTTCACGACCAACATCAGTTAGTTGAACAAGGCTGACCTGACAATTACGATCACAGCTTCTTTATATGATCATAACCAATCCTTGGAAATGATCAAGCTAGTGATTTTGGCAAAGATATGGTATGTAGCTCCCGGCGTAGCCAATCTAGGGCAGTACACATGCTCAGCCAACGCACCCAGTCCCGCCCTTGGCGATCGTTGAGCAGGAAGGATCGGCTTAACACTCGTCCATCGGGGGTAGCGATGCCGATGTAGACGAGACCAACGGGCTTTTGATTGGTGCCGCCGCCAGGGCCAGCAATGCCGGTGATGCTTACGCCCCAGTCGGTTTTGAGGCGCGATCGCACCCCCGCAGCCATCTGCTGGGCCACGACATCACTGACGGCTCCCTGGGTCTCTAGGTCGGCTGGGGAGACGCCCAGCAGCTCGACCTTGACGGCATTATCGTAGGAAATCACGCCACCCCGGAAGTAGGCAGAGCTGCCGGCGGCTGTGGTGAGCAGGTGTCCTAACCCGCCGCCCGTGCAAGATTCGGCAACGCTCAGGGTCTGCTGAGCAGCGAGCAGGTATTGACCGACAACGGAGGCTAGGGTGTCGTCATCGGCTCCAAAGCAGTCTATGCCGGTAATTTGACGGATTTGCTGCTCGATGGGCGCGATACAGGCTTGCGCTTCTGCAACAGATGGAGCTTGGGTCGACAGGCGCAACCGCACTTCGCCATTGCCCGCATAGGGGGCAACGGTGGGGTTGGGCAGGGCGAGGAGATGAGCGACCTTTTCGGCTAGCCCGGCTTCAGAAATGCCCCAAAAGCGCAGAATCCGGCTGTGGATGGGAGCTGTTGCCCACCCCTGCTCCTGCAGATAGGGAACGGCAACCTCCTGCCACATGGTTTGCATTTCTCGGGGGACGCCAGGAAAGGTGAGAATCGTCAGCTCTGGTGTAGGTTGCCAGATAACACCAGGAGCCGTACCCATGCGATTGGTCAGCAGGTCTGCACCTTGGGGTAGGAGGGCCTGCTTGAGATTGCTGGGAGACATGGGACGGTTCCGGCGGGCATATTTTTCGGTGAGGTCGGCAACGACATCCGATCGCTCCACTAAGGGCACACCAAAAAAGTCGGCCAGGGCTGCGGTGGTCAAATCATCGGGGGTGGGGCCCAGGCCACCCGTAAAAATCAGCAGAGAGGAGCGCTGGGCAGCGATCGCCACCACCTGTTGCAGCCGTTGAACATTGTCGCCCACCACGGTTTGGTAATAGTGGGGGATGCCAAGCTGGGCCAGCTCCGTGGCCAAAAACTGGGCGTTGCTGTTGAGAATTTCACCCAGCAGCAGCTCGGTGCCCACACAAATAATTTCCGCACTGCGATCGCGAGTCATGGGTATCAGGTCGATCC
>DATNRH010000594.1 GCA_036703605.1 Candidatus Obscuribacterales bacterium
GGCCTTGACCATCACCTCTGGACTGGAACCAATAATTTGCCAATCGCCAAACTGGAAGTAGGCCATGTAGGGCGATGGATTAATCAAGCGCAGGGAACGGGATAGCGCAAAGGGATCGCCGGTGTACTGGGCCGTCAACCGCTGGGAGATGACGACTTGGAAAATATCGCCATCGCGAATGTGGGCCTTGGCCGTTTCCACATTGCGGCAATAGTGCTCCGGCTCGGTGTTGCTGGTGTAGTTGAGGGGAGCCCGAGACGCATCCGACGGCGGCGTCCATTCCAGCACCGTGTCTTGATTGGTCAACGGCAGTTGCAGCTTGCTCACCAAGCGATTCACGCAGGCACAGGCTTGATCATAGGCTTGGCGCAGATCGGTGTCTGGATCGCGTAAATCCGCATAGGCGATCGCCCAGATCTTGCGCTGCACTTGGTCAAAAATCAGCAAATGGTCAATCTGCATCCAGAGACCATCGGGCAAGTCATCATCCGTGAGCGGATGCACCGGCACCCGTGGCTCAATCCAATGAATCAGTTCATAGCCCCAAAACCCAAAGAGTCCACCAATGCCGGGCGGCAGTTGGGGCAGGGTGACGGGCTTATAAGGAGACAGACAATCTGACAGGGCCGTGAAGGGATCGCCCTCGAAGATCTGAGTTTCGCCACTGCGATGGGTTTGGATGGTGCGATCGCCCCTTGCCTCTAGCACCCATACAGGGTCGCATCCCAGTAGGCTATAGCGGCCAATGGTTTCGCCCCCCTCAATCGACTCCAGCAAGAAGCTATAGGGCTGCCCTGCACAGACCTTATACCAGGCCGACACGGGCGTATCGAGATCGGCCACCCATTCTTGATAGACCGGAACAAAATTTCCATCTTGGGCCAAGGCTGAAAAGTCTTCAAACGTCGGAAAAATCATGCTGTGCTTCTCGTTGGCGATCGCGTCCTAAAAATCTATCATGCCGCTTGGTTCAAGGTTCACCGAGCCGGCAAACGATGATCTACTTGTCTTCAGGCTGTCGTTAGAGAAGCCCTTAGACCAAAAAATTGGAGGCAACTATAACCATTGCCTCCAACTCAGTATTATGAACGCTAGATTACAGATCAAACACTAGGCGCAGCCCAATGGCATCCCAGCTTATGCGTCAAAAGGTTGACGACCGCTAAATTTGATCGTGGCAGGCTCAGGGTTGCTGCCGATATTGCGATCAACCTTGCCATTGAATTCCCGACCAGCATTCACCTTCTCAGGGAACACACCATCCGCGGGATGGAGATATTGAGTCTCCCCATTCGGGTAAACGCGATAGATTTTATAGTCTTCGATTTTGGGCTTAAACTTAGTGCGAAGCTGTGTACCCAGCGCCAGGCATTGCTCTTTGCGAGCTAAGTAGAGCAGATTTTCGCCCTCTTTCATGATGGCGGCTCCACCGGTCGGCATTTCGAACACTTGTTCTTTAGAACTGGTCCAGGTGATAGCGTACTTTTCCTCAACTTCAGCTTTGGTGAGCAGACCGCCTGTGCTGCCACCGAAAATAGGAGTTTGTCCAGTAAGCGTTTCCGTCATGAGTTTTTACTCTGAGCATTTTTAAGGAATGCTATCACTCATGTTTTACCCACTGTTCACCTTCGTAGGGATCTGTAACAGTTCTTCAGGCTTCTTGTTACGGTCGTTAACAGTTTTTAGGTTTAAGAACTGTCTATCTCTCGCTGGATCAAAGATCAAATCTAGGCATGAGTTGCAGCGTACCTAGCCCTAAATCTTGCTTGGACAGCGATCGCACCTCAAATAGGGCCATCATGTCATTCATGGTCGGCGAGCCGCGAGATGCCCCCTTAAGGCCCCTAGCAATCACCAACCCGCACACACCATGGGTCTGTTGACAGCGCCGATCCCATTTTTTCCGCGCCTGAATATGCACCGGGTCATCTTCAACAAACTCGCCAAAGAGATGGTTTTCGCCATTAACCGTTTGCAAGATACCCAAGTCATAGCGCGCGCCCACAAAAGGATCTTCCCCAAGACTAAACCCAATCCCCTGCAGCCCGCCCCCAGCCTGCAACGCTTCAATCATGGCGATCGCTTTGGGTCGAGACGTTTGAATCAACACAATCGGTAACCCATCTGCCGCTTCAGGAATTGCGTCTGCCGCTGCCTGGTAGGTGCGGGCCAGCTTCCGCACCATAGCCACAACCTCCCAGGGCATGGCTCCCAAGCTATAAAAGGCATCCTCGGGCATGAGATCGCTGCTCAAGAACGGTAGGGAATCTATATCATCCTCCGGAACCAGCGCCTCTGCCATGGCCGCTAGGTCATCTGCCACATCTGGCAAGGTTGAAACCTGCACCAACACCTTTTCAGATTCCTCCGTGGGACTAGGAATCCGATAGCGACCCGTTTTCTTGGGAAACTGATCGATGGCGAGGCTCGCGAGATGGTTGCGAAAGAATCGGCGCAGGGCAGATAGCGCCAACAGCACCGTTACCGCTTCCTCGTCATACAAAACCGGACGCATTCCCTCCAAGGGATGGAGGTTGCCAAAATGAGGCTCAACCGTGCCTCCATCATCCTCTGCCTTGGGGTCTAGAACGATCTCAAGGTCATCCTCCTCAAGCACATCGTAGGTGAGAAATAGGCAGTCTTGAGACAAAAAAGCCTCCTCCAAAAGCTGGGGAGACTCATCGGATAGGGTCATCACCTGCTGGCGAAAGGCCTTCAGAGAATCGAGGGAGCGGTACATTAAAATCCCATACTCCATCTCTTCCATGCCCAAAATAGAGGCATAGAGGGTTGTGACTTCCCCCTGGTTGACCACAATTTCTAAAATCTTTTCTTCATCCAAGCGTTGCCACGGCGCATCCTGCCAAAGTCCCTGCGCAACCTCAAGAAGAGATTGAGCATAGGCCTCAGGCAACTGGGGCACACGGTTGGACACAAAGTCGTATAAGCCGCGAAAGATTTCATCGATCAGCGGTAGCTCAGGCACATAGTCAACAACGATGTCGAGATCCTGCAAAACACCACGCAGATAAAACTGAATTTCACGATTGCGCACTACAATCTTTTTAGGTCTGCTGGGGCGGGCGGGGCTATGGGGTGATTCCATCGATCGCAGCAACCCACGCACAATCACCTCAGGCCCCGCATCGCCAGACACCAGCTCCATCGACCGCACCACTGCATCGGTACCATCGACCCACAAAATACATTCATCGCCTTTAGAGTTTGCACCCATATCTGCAATAGATGCTCGACTGCCGAGAGCACAGCGATCGCCCTCCCAAACACTCGAGGACTGAGGCAATTTCTGGAGTCGGCGACGGGTTGAACGATTCAGAGCAGTCATAGAACCAATAAGTAGTGCGTACAAAGACAACGTCTAAGCTTTCAAGGCAGCGTTTGTCAGATTGGCTGTGAACAATAGTTTTCTTATAGCGCGAACCCATGGTTCTGAGCCGCCCTACGTGACCTATGACAACTGCCACTACTCCCTGCGATTATCTTGACGTGATTCTTACAGGCGTTGATTTTACAGCCGGTCGGGTGAAAGCAATAGAGCGATCGCGACCCTAGTCATTCGATTTGCGTAAAGACAGGACTTCATTGAATCCGCTACCATCAGAATAGTGAATTGCAGCGGTGAACAGTAGGGATGAAACTACCGCGAAACAATTCTTTGGCATTCTAGTATTGTTCTTGCAGCTTGCCAAAAGGCTGCACGGCCCTATGCTAGAAGAAGCGACGGTTCTCTAGACTTGAGGACATCGTAAACCCTTCACAATCTTCAATCTCATACCTCTCTCAACTGCTAAGGCAGGATGGTAGGACGAGCCACCATGGGCTGCCGCCCTCGCCGATCGAGTCCATCTGCCAGCCACCACTATTTCAAAGGAGTCGTTAAAATCCCATGACACAAGCAACTCAGTCTGCTAAACGAGGCATCATGATCTCAGATGCTGCCCTAGCCCATGTTCGGGCTCTCCGTGAGCAACAGGGTGAAGACCTTTGTTTGCGAGTTGGGGTGCGTCAGGGTGGTTGCTCAGGCATGTCCTACACCATGGACTTTGAGAGCCTTGAAAATATTCAAGAAACCGACGAAGTATTTGACTACGACGGCTTTCAGGTTGTCTGCGACCCTAAAAGTATGCTGTACCTATACGGGTTGATGCTGGATTACAACAATGCGCTGATCGGCGGTGGTTTTCAGTTCACGAATCCCAATGCGTCCCAAACCTGTGGCTGCGGAAAATCCTTTTCCTAGGTCGCCTTCCTTCATGCGGGGGGCGATCGCTCGCACTCGTCATGTCATGCCTCTAAGCCGCTTTTCATAGCGGCTTTTTCTATCAGACAACCAGGCCATCAACAAGCTATGGCCCTAGCTCTATGGGTTAGAACATCAAGACATCCCAGCAGCGTCCCAAGGTTGGAACGTTCAGGCCATACCTCAACCAAGCTGCCCCTAGTTATATATCTCAGCTTTCCAGCCGCAGAAAGGCATGGGGCTCCCCCTGAGACTATGATAAAAACCAATGTAGAGTATGCAAAACCATGATGGAAAACGTTGAAACCCTAAACGTTGATACCCTGTTTGACCAAGGACTAGAGCGGTATCACGCTGGAGAATCTCCAGCCGATTTGATTCCCGTTTTCAAAGAAGTATGCGATCGCGCCAGCAAAAGTAGTTCAGCTTGGACCTGCCTCTCTTGGCTCTACTTGCTAGAAGACAAACCCAACTCTGCCATCAAGGCAGCACAGAAGGCCGTCAAGCTCAACCCTCAAGATCCTCAAGCCCGGGTCAATTTATCAATCGCCATGCTAGAAAAAGGGCAAAAAGGCGTGCGGCAACATATTGAAGTTGCCACCCAATTGGTGATGGCTGTCCCCGAACTCAAGGAAGAAGTTGAGAAAAACTTTGCCGATGGCTTGAACCGCAAACCAGACTGGGAAGAGGCCCAGCGGGTCTATCACTGGATTTTCGGCAGCTAGACTGAAACGTTGAGCACCACCGGTATGAGGAACACCATCATTCCATAGAAACAACGCATTCCGGTGGGCCAAAACCTCAATCATGACCTGATGCCATGATTCAGCTACACCTGCGGTTATCTCTCATACATGAGTGTCTTACATTAAGAATTACAAATCTAATCCAAGTCATAAACTCATATATATCCGCCTGAACCCTACTTTTCATCCATTCTTGAGGCGTTTATTACGCTTTAATAACAAAAACATCAAGAACGCTCAACTTAATTTAATAAATTCTCCAAGATTCTAATGATAAGATTCGGTGAAGTGAAGGATTAGCATTGCTCATCGTTTACTGCTTTAAGTATTGATCGTCAGTTTTTAAATAGGGAGTTGGTTCTATGTTTACGAACACTGAAGTTGTTGGTATCAAGCCTGACACTCGTAATCATCGCGGTTTTTTCATTCAAGATGGGTCTTACAAACTCATGGGTATTGATGACTCAGGTTGGGCATTAATTTGTGTTGATGATGCCACATGCCACTATGTAGACCCAGATAATTTGCAGCAATTCATAGACGAGCAAGTAGGAAACTAGATTCCTTGACAATTTTTTTAATTGTTCTGTCTCTACAGATGTGGCTGTGATCTTCCTAAGATACAGCCATGTTTTTTGAGAGAGATGATTGGAGAGAGAAGACAGCATGAGCCAGGGTCTCTCACTCTAGAGCACGTCATCTCGCTACCCTATATCTCATCCCATAGGTCGGGTTCAGCCTAGCCCAGGGAAATCTGGAGGATTCGTAGGGCGGTTTAGGGGTTCTCAGCCGCCATCCAGATCCAATCACTATTAAGAATGCTTACCATCTAATTTACGAAGGGGCGATCGCTTTGTTAAGAATTAACACTAGAGCGGTGGTGTATTCAGACGTCCTTCGTTGTCATTAAACTCTGTGATGAAAGATCGAATTGTTGGCTGGATTAACCTGGCCCTTATGGCCAATCTATTCCTCGTGTTATTCAGCTTTGCCTGGCTGGCGATCGCGGTGATTGGGAAAGGATTTGGGGCTTCCCTAGGTCTAGACCTTTGGTATCGCCTATGGGAACCGCTCTTTACCCCAGCCATCGGTATTTTGATGATCGGCGCACTCCTGAGCGGGATCATCAGTTGGGTCAGCAAACGACTCAACCCTGACCTACGGGGCTAACGGTCGAGCAATCTAGGGGTGATCTGAGGATGCACCGGCATTGCTACTGAGGCGATCGCTCTAGTTGCTCTAATTCTTGGATATAAACCTGGCTCTGATCACCATCTACGGCTGAAATGGGCTGGTGTTCCACACTGCCTCGAATCTTGAGCTGCTCGCCGGTTTGAATCGTGGCATCGGATGACAGTACCCAAATATCTCCTGTTCTATCCTGCAGTTGGTAGACTTGGGCTCCCAGCAACGGCACGCGATCGCGCACGGTGCCACGCACAATAACGATGCGCCCTTGACTGGCCGCGTCCGCAGGAATAGATTCAATGGTCATTGTTAGGTTCATTCCCGGCAACAGTGCCAGTGGATTACCGCAGCCCAGCGTCATGGCTGCGATCGCCCCTACCCCCCATTTCATCCACCGTTGCCTACTCATGATGATGACCTATTCGGATCATGACGGAACCTACCTCGACCCCTTGCTGCCGTAGTCTTACGCCATGGCGTTCTTGATGGTTATTCATCCTAAGCCGTAGTTTTAGCCATAGTCATAACGTCAGTTCGGGTTAAGGAAATTTTTTAGCTGGTTGCATGAAAGCATCAAGATCTCAGCCCACGAGAGAATGAGGCTTTCAGCTTATCCCGAACTCAGGTTAGTCATAGGGTTGACAGTGCTCACCCCGAGCTTGTCAAGGCCCATGTCCTATTCTTCGAGTCGATTAGGACAAACGAAAAGGCTGACCATCTCCGTCAAACTCACGTTGCTCCAGATAGCTAGTTAGCAACACTTTGCCCCATCCATCCAGCAATTTATCCTCTGAACGGCCCCAGGGTGAACCAAATCTGAGAAACTAAGGGGACATGATGCACCACTCTAACCATAACTTGGCGGTGCGGTTCGTTGTTTCTCCATCCTATCTTGACGTCTATCTTCTACCATGGCTGGATTACTCGATGGTAAAGCCCTTGCTCAAAGCATACAGCAGGAGCTCAAAGACACAGTCGCCACCCTTGCCCCATCCATTGGGCGATCGCCCGGTCTAGCTGTGCTGATGGTGGGCGACAACCCGGCTAGTGCCGCCTATGTGCAGGGCAAGGAACGGGCCTGCGATCGCGTCGGCATTACCTCGTTTGGTCAGCACTTTCCCAACAATACAACGCAGGCTGAGCTGACTCACGCCATCCATGCTCTCAATGCAGATGACCGCGTCGATGGCATCTTAGTACAGCTACCACTACCCGAGCACCTCGATAGTGTAGCGCTGCTCAATGAAATTCATCCTGATAAAGATGCTGATGGGTTACATCCCATGAACATGGGTCGCCTACTACGGGGGGAACCAGGGCTACAAAGCTGTACTCCTGCTGGCGTCATGCGATTGCTACACCACTATCAGATCCCCGTCGCTGGCAAACAAGCTGTGGTTCTAGGACGCAGCATTTTGGTCGGGAAACCCCTGGCCCTGATGCTCCTAGCTGAGCACGGCACGGTAACCATCGCCCACTCTCGCACGCCCGACCTAGGGGCGATCGCCCGCCAAGCCGATATCCTGGTGGCAGCCGTCGGCCGTCCTGAGTTGGTCACTCCAGACATGGTCAAACCGGGGGCGGTGGTGATTGATGTGGGCATTAACCGCCTAGAGGATGCCCAAGGAAAAAGCCGCCTCGTGGGCGATGTCCAGTTTGATGCCATACAGGACATCGCTAGCTGGATCACCCCAGTCCCCGGTGGCATTGGCCCCATGACCGTCGCCATGCTGCTGCAAAATACTGTCTGGAGCTATCAGCAACGGTTCCAGCCATAAGGCTTCCCCCTTTCGCGAGTCCAGTTTCCTTTACAGTTGTCCACACACCGCTCAACGTTTTACCCCAAGGAGTTTCGGGATAGTGTCCACCAACAACCCTCCATCCGTCGCCTTCAACCTCAAGCACTATCTAGAGGAGCAGAAGCAGGTTGTAGAAACGGCCCTAGAAGAGGCGATCGCCGTTGTTTATCCTGAGAAAATCTATGACGCGATGCGTTATTCACTCCTAGCGGGAGGAAAACGTCTGCGGCCAATTCTCTGCTTGTCTGCCTGTAACCTCATAGGCGGGACAACCACCATGGCCATGCCCAGCGCCTGCGCCATGGAAATGATCCACACCATGTCTCTCATCCATGACGACCTCCCAGCCATGGATAATGACGACTATCGACGCGGCAAGCTGACCAACCATAAGGTCTATGGTGAAGATATTGCTATCCTCGCTGGTGATGGGCTGCTTGCCTATGCCTTCGAGTTTATCGCCACCCAAACACAAGGAGTGCCTGCAGAGCAGGTGTTGCAGGTGATTGCTCGGCTCGGTCGCGCTGTGGGTGCTGCCGGGCTCGTGGGAGGTCAGGTGGTAGATTTAGAGTGTGAAGGCAAACCCGATGTCTCGGTAGAAACCTTGACGTTTATCCATCGCCACAAAACCGGTGCCCTCTTGGAAGCATCCGTTGTCTGTGGTGCCGTCCTGGGAGGAGCGTCCGACCATCAACTGCAATGCCTGTCAGACTATGCGCAAAACATTGGCTTAGCTTTCCAAATTGTCGATGATATTTTGGATATTACCGCTACCCAAGAGGAGCTGGGAAAAACAGCCGGTAAAGATCTGCTGGCTCAAAAGGCAACCTATCCCAGTCTCTGGGGACTCGATGAGTCTCGCCACCAGGCTCAACAGTTAATCGACGCAGCCAAGGCTAATCTAACCTCCTTTGGCCCTGCGGCAGCACCCCTCCTCTCTCTAGCCGACTACATTGTGTCCCGTAGTAACTAAGTGTTCCGCAGTAACGAACGAATCCATGAGTGCTGTCTTGCTCCAGTTCCTACCCCCTACTGCGTCCCTAACTATCCATGAGGAAAATTGATGCAAGACATTAGTGCGATTCTAGATAACCGCATTCTAATTGTGGCACTCCTGGCCTGCATTACAGCCCAAGTGATCAAGCCGTTTATTGAGCTCATTCAGCATGGAAAGTTCAACGTACGAGCCGTGGTTGAGTCGGGAGGAATGCCTAGCTCCCATTCGGCCTTGGTTACCGCTCTGGCTGCGGGGGTGGGGCAAAGTATGGGCTGGCAAACGGTAGAATTTGCGATCGCCTCTGTGTTCGCTATCATCGTGTTATATGACGCAATGGGAGTGCGGCAGGCAGCAGGCAAACAGGCTCGACTCATTAACCAAATGATTGACGAACTCTTCAGCGATCGCACCGAATTTAATGAGGATCGCCTCAAGGAAATTCTCGGTCATACCCCTCTAGAGGTTCTAGTCGGCTCCTTGCTTGGTCTGTTAATCTCCTGGCTAGCAGCTCCAGCGTATTAACATGAACCATGAAACGCCGTCCCCCGTCTCGCCCGATTCCTCCCATCCATGAAGTAGAGACTCCCTTCCTCACCCATGGCAGCAACCCGCCGCCATCTTCATCTTCTTGGCTCAGGCAAATGGTATCAACATCCATTCAACATCCATGGGTGTTGTGGGGATCTGCTTGGGTTGTAACGGTTATACTATCCTCCATTGCTCTAGCCCTGCTGTCCAATCCATTATTTACCACGCTTCCTCCTTCCCCTTCCCGTGATGATGCAGATCTTGCACCACCCGCTACGGCGGTTCCTGATCATGGCTCTACATCTCCCTTTTGGGCCCTAGGCGCGATCGCCTTCACTTCAGTCCTAGGGTCTATGATGATTTCCCGGAGTGGCAAGCGTCGGTAGGCCCCTATCCATCTAAACTCTAAGCTGCTGCCAACGTTCCATCATCGCAGGCGTCCATAGCCAATCAGATTCTAAGCTGGTCAGTTGAAACTCAGCCGGGCTTTGTTCCAAAATCTGTTCCCGGAGAGCGATCGCCACCTCCACAGCGCGATCTGGCTCTGCTAGTTGGCCTTGCTCCGCCAACTCATAGAGGGCGATCGCTAGTCCAGCATAGGTGGTCAGTCGATCCCGATTCCCTGCCAGTCCTTGTAAGGATGGCACTTCTAAAATCTCAACCCAGCCATCCGGCTCAACAACAATAACCGGCTCGGCCCCCTGGCGATCTAACGTCTCTTGCCAAACCTGGAGTGCCTGTTCCCATTGCCCCCCCTCCGCGTAGGCAAAACCCAAAGCATTACCGTAAAGCACAGAGTCAGGACTCCCCTGAGCCGCCGTTTGCCATAGCAAAATAGCATCACTAGGATTAAAGTTGGGATCCTCCTTGGCCGCTTGCCAAGCCAGTCGCCCGCGTAAAAAGCTCACGGTTGGATCGTTGAGATCGTCTACAGATGCTGACTCTAAGGCAGAGGCAGCAGCAGTTATATTGCCTTCATCTAAGAGTTGGGTAATGAACTGATTCGCCTGATCGATCTCTCCCTGCTGAAGAGCTGCGATCGCCTCTCGGGTCTCTTGATTCAGAGCATCATCTGCGGGCAAATCCTCACCATTGAGGGCATTCGGCTCATCTCCAGGCACAACGGCAGGCACATCTTGAGGCGATCGCTGCCACTGCAGCACGCCCAGCACCAGCAGCACAACTACACCCCCGGCAATCACCCGCCAGCGCCAGTTGGCCCGTTGCAACCCCACCCAAGGTGAGATACTTGGCACCGACGGCGATACACTCACCGTCTCCCGCGACGCTAGCGGCACCTTGCTCTCAGATGGTCTCTCAACCGTCGCCTGCTGCTCAGGAAGCAATTGCTCAGATGTGGCTAAATCATGCTGTTGATCATCTTGCCGGGAGGCGATCGATGGGGTGGGTGAGTCGGAAAGCTGCCGAATTAAGTCAGACACCACCAAAGCATCATCTTCATTAGGCAACTCATCCAGCAAATCAGGCTCTTGCTCCCAAACAGCAGCCATCTCATGCCTATCTTTCTCTTGATCTACTGGTTCTCGATGATCAGCCCCATTAGAAGTCTGGGTCTCGTCCCTGACGATCGGCAACGGAGTTGGCTCAGTGGCAGACAGCGGCTCTAGAGTATCCGACCAATCTGGCAATAGTCCTCCGTCATCGCCCAACCAATCTCCCGGTTGCTCAATCTGCAGGCGATCGTTCCATACCAGGTAGCCATCTGAATCAGGGTGCAGGTATAAAACCGGTAACGCCCAATACAAGTAGTGGGATGTATACACCGACATCAAAGCCTGCCTGGCTCGATTCAAACTCAAGTCAATGGGATACCCTTGCCGGAGGTTGCGGTAGAACAACTGGGTGAGCGTGAGCGCCACATTATCAGGGATACATTCAGCCATAGCCAGTACAGCCGGCACCCCACGGCGAACGATCGCTGCCGCTAGATTATTGGCTCCCATTTCGCCCTGAGCATTAGCGGAAGCGCTGTAGGCTCCTCGGCAGGAATTGAGCACCACAAGGCGAATGCCATTATTGACCAACAACCCCGCTAAATCTTGACCACTCAGCGGCTCCGTTAGCCCTGTATGACGATTAACGAGATACAAATCTCCGCCCATCTCGCCCAGATCA
Source organism: Candidatus Obscuribacterales bacterium (assembly GCA_036703605.1). NCBI lineage: Bacteria > Bacillati > Candidatus Melainabacteria > Candidatus Obscuribacterales > Candidatus Obscuribacterales bacterium. The sequence goes on from DATNRH010000594.1 coordinate 11,656, forward strand.
CTATGCCCCGAATAGTGCAGCACATCATATTGTCCTTGCTCTAAGGCTTGGGTGAGTTGCTCGCGATCCGGTTGCTCCAAGATGGTTAATTGAACAGGAGGGCGATCGCCCCCTACATCAGGCACCACCGGATCTTTTTCCAACTCCTGCTTGAGATGCTGAACTTCCTGGGCCAAGGCAAGGCGCTCTTGATCATCTGGCAGGGCAATCACCAACAAAATGCGCAAGATTGGATCCCGCTCCAT
>DATNRH010000595.1 GCA_036703605.1 Candidatus Obscuribacterales bacterium
GCGGAGATTTAGGGCGATCGCAGTGGCTTGAGCATGTTTCCACACATTGGTCAGTGCTTCTTGAGCGATGCGATACAGGACGGTCTGAACAGGTGCAGGAATAGGCGCGTCAAGCTGTATGTGGAAGGTGGGTTGAATGCCTATTGTTTGCTGCGTTGTTTTGAGCAGAGCGGCGATCGCCTCTTCCAACGACTGCTGAGCTAAGGGATCGCGACGAATAGATGCCACCGATTGACGCACATCCTGCAGGCTGGTGGAACCGAGGCGCTTGGCCTCCTGTAGGAACTGTTGGGCTTGGGGCGGATCGCGCTGCCAGAGCTTAATGGCTCCTTCGAGCTGAATATTTAGAGCGGTGAGGGAATGTCCTAGGGAGTCGTGGATATCCCGAGCGATGCGATTGCGTTCCTGGGTCATGGCTAGATCTTCCACCTGCAGGGCATAGTCTCGCAGGCGTTGATTGGCAAGCACCAACTGTTCTCGACTGTGGCGCTCGGCCAAGAGAGCATTCACCATCAGCAAGACAAAGAGCAGCACCAGGGCAAAGAGCACCATGATCGTCAGAGATGCCGTGCCCAGCAAACCACGAATCCGTTCTTGCCCCCGCAACGGTAAATCCAGTTGTCCCAAACGCAGATGCAACAGGGCTGCAAATAACCCGTAGGTCAGACCACTGACTATCAACCGTCCTTGGATGGAAAACATCAAACAACTGCGGATGATCACCACCAGGTAGAGCAGTGGAAATAGCCGCATTCGATGGAAACTCATGCTGGGTGTAAGCAGGATCAGACCAAATTCAAGGGCAGTATAGGCAATTTTTGCCCAAGGACGGGCGGGCAAGCGAATCCCCATTAGGCCAATTATCAAGGTGCTAACTAAACCCAGGAGAGACGGTGATCCGTGACTATGGCCAGGGCCATGGGATGGAGCTAGTTGACTCAAGAGGGCGATCGCCACTAATCCCCACTCTAGGAACAACAAAAAGCGGAACGGATGATTGCGGAGGTGAATGGCTTGCGACATCTGAGATTAAGGCAGCTTAGCTGAGGGTAGGCAAGGAGACTCCTAGGTGCAGACCACTGGATCTTCTTTCAAGGAACCTCATGCTAGATCGATCAGGGCACACCGTTCTGACCGATCGTTAATCTCAGGTGTAGCGTAGTTTTGCCGCTAGAACCTATGACTTTTTTCCTACTGTGATCGTGACGTTGGACGGACGACGGTCTGCTAGTGGAGTTTTTAAGATCAAGGTATCTCAGCTAGACAAAGTTGGGGTTCTCAATCGTATATGAACTTGGAGAAAGATGATGATTCGTCCCAAAGTATGGATAATTGCTAGTTTAATTGGTGTGGTCGGGCTAGGGGGCACGGCGGCGATCGCTCAGCGTTCGGGGGGTGGCCTGGGTGGCGGACTAGGACATGGGGGTGGCCCAGGACTCCTGAGTCCCTATCATACTGAGATTGTAGAGCAGTTAGATCTATCTGCGGAGCAGCAAGCTGATATTGAGGCACTTCGCTCTCAAGTGCGCACCCAAGTTGAAGCCGTGCTCACGCCTGATCAACAAACACAACTGAGCACAGCATTTGATAGCGGTGAAGTTTTTGGCGTCCTTCGCGATCTTGATTTAGATGCCGACCAGCGGGATCAGCTTCGATCCATTATGTGGTCAGCCCATGATCAGGCGTCCACTATCCTCACGGATGCTCAACGGGATGAATTGCGCACGATGATGCACGATCGCATGGGCAATCATCAAGGGCAGCGTCGAGATCGTTACCGGGATGGATCCTGCTCAGGGGGGGGAGGGCAGCCGCGCAATCCAAACAATCAAATGAGTCAATAAGCGTCGAGGCTGGTTGACGAACAAAACTGAACACCCTCACCCCAAACCCCTTTCCCAGAGCAGGCTACTGTGTATACATAAGTCCTGAAACCTTTGCTGTTCAGGCTTTCCCCTCATCCTCCAGCCCCTTCTCCCGCCCTGGGAGAAGGGGAGCCGGAAAGCCTTATCTATTCTTCCTCTTGCCCATGTTTTGGAGAGGGAACCTGAGGGGGTGAGGGCCGAGATGTGTATACACAGTAGCCAAGAGCAAGAGAGGGGTTTTGAAAGTATCTGCAACCTTATGGCGCCCCAGAGTGGGAGAAGGGACTCGGAGACAAGGGAAAAGACTTGTCTGTCAATCCGGTATTGAGGCCTAGTGCGATCGCCTTTTGACCTGCAGTACATCTACATCTGCAGCGAATCTAAATCTAAAGTTATGGACAAACCTTGCGGGGGTTGTCCATTTTTCATGATGGAGGTCAAAACATCAGGGGAGAGCACTTTGTTCCTTGGGTGGAGAGCCATCAAACCGCTCGATCGAAGACAGCATGGGCGATCGCCATTCGCTACAACGATCCTAGATTACGCGATCATGCGGATTGACAGAGGCAACTTCCATAGAAAGGGGATATAAAGATCGGCAATATGGCTGAATAAAATCATAGACTTGATGCAACGCTTCTGCCCTGTGGGTCGCTAAGGTGGAGAGACCATTCCTGAACAGTCTTCATGGGTAATACCCGCCCTTCCATCTAGCTCCAATATCTGATTTGGGGCAAGCTAGATTGGGAGATTGTGAAGTCTACCTGTCATCCCGTCGTCACTCATCAAGTCAACTCCCTTCAAGCAGATGGGATCCCCATGGATGTTGAGATTGCGTGATAGACGTCGGCATTCATCATGTCGGCGATCGCATCGCGCTCAACCCTAGTCTGTTTCGATAGTTTGCATAGTCTTCCCGCTCGGAAAAGCAATTTTCATGATTAGATTTGCTACGCTGGTGGGTGAGGTTAACGGCCATAGAGCGTCGGCAGCGCTAGAATCGGTTTAGTCCGTGTTCCTGAAGCGTGAACTGGCCGACTTTATAATGGTCTACACCTCAGCCACTGCCATCGATCGTGGCATTGAGAATGCAAGAGCGGATAACGATATAGACTCTGTTGGCGCAAAGAGAGGCGATCGCCTCGATCTGAGTCTGGCCCATGGGTCAGTCCAGTGAAATGCATGATTTTTAATTGACGATAAGTGATTTACGTTCAGAATTGACGCTGATAGTTTTGATTTAAGGAGCATGAGGAGCACGGCATGACTCAGGCTAACAACGTACTTGAAACGATTGAACAGCCAGCCAATGAGCTAGATCTCCTACTGGGTGGAGAGCAAGAAAGCGATGGCATGTATGACGAACCAATAGAAGATGAGGAAGATGCGAAGGTTGCCAAAGGCAAAACCACTCGTCGTCGTACCCAGTCTAAGAAAAAGCACTACACCGAAGACTCGATTCGGCTGTATTTGCAAGAAATTGGACGAATTCGCCTACTGCGGGCTGATGAAGAAATTGAGTTGGCACGGAAGATTGCTGATCTGTTGGAGCTAGAGCGCATCCGCGAGAAGCTGATGGACGACCTTGCCCGTGAGCCAGCCGATCACGAATGGGCCAAGGCTGTAGACATGGAACTTCCCAAGTTCCGGCAGCGGCTGCACCTTGGGCGACGTGCCAAGGACAAAATGGTGCAATCGAACCTACGGCTTGTGGTGTCGATCGCCAAGAAATATATGAACCGAGGCCTATCATTTCAGGATCTGATCCAAGAAGGTAGCTTAGGGTTGATTCGGGCCGCTGAGAAATTTGATCACGAAAAGGGATACAAATTCTCGACCTATGCCACCTGGTGGATCCGGCAGGCCATCACGCGGGCGATCGCCGATCAATCGAGAACCATCCGTCTTCCTGTTCACCTATACGAGACCATTTCTCGCATAAAGAAAACCACCAAGCTGCTGTCTCAAGAAATGGGACGCAAGCCAACAGAGGAAGAGATCGCCACTCGCATGGAAATGACCATCGAGAAGCTGCGGTTTATTGCCAAATCTGCTCAGCTTCCCATCTCCTTAGAAACACCCATTGGTAAGGAAGAAGACTCACGTCTGGGCGACTTCATTGAGTCTGATGGGGAAACCCCAGAGGATCAAGTCTCCAAGAGTCTCCTGCGGGAAGATCTAGAGGGTGTTTTGGGTACCCTCAGCCCTCGGGAGCGCGATGTGTTGCGCCTCCGCTATGGGTTGGATGATGGACGGATGAAGACCCTAGAGGAAATCGGTCAAATCTTCAACGTAACTCGGGAGCGCATTCGCCAAATTGAAGCGAAGGCTCTGCGGAAGCTCCGCCATCCCAATCGCAACAGCGTCTTGAAGGAATATATCCGTTAGTCACCGATAACTGGACGAGGGGAAGCTAGGCTTCCTCTCTGATTCCTAGATTGACCTACCCAGCTCGGTAGGTTTTTTTGTCCCGATTCGTCTGGCTTCTGGGCAGTTCTACGCCCCTCGTTTAGGATGGAACAATCGGACCCCCTTTCTCCGCTGGACTAATTTCCCCCTGGTATGGCAACTTCAAAACTCAGACAACTTGGTGCCTATCTACGTCCCTATTGGCAGAAATCAGCCGTAGGGGTTGGAGCATTATTCATCGTCAATGCGATTGGGGCCTATATTCCCCAACTCATTAAAAATGGCATTGATGAACTACAAGTCACCTTTAGTTTCGATCGCGTCGTCTTTTATGCAGTCCTCACGCTCGTGCTAGCCACCGTCATGTGGGGGGTGCGGATGGTGTCGCGCATCACCCTGTTTGGCGTGGGTCGGCAGGTGGAATTTGATCTCAAGCAGCGCATTTTCGATCATCTACTCACCCTAGAACCGAGCTATTTTTCTCGAAATCCAGCCGGTGATCTAATCAGCCGTTCCACTAGTGACGTTGATAATATCCGACGCTTGGTGGGCTTTGCGGTATTGAGTTTAGCTAATACGATATTTGCCTATGCGCTAACGCTGCCGTTTATGTTGGCGATTAGCTGGAAAATTACGCTATTAGCGATCGCGGTTTATCCCATCCTGTTTTTGATCGTGCATTTATTTAGCGATCGCCTGCGGGATGAGCAGCGGGATGTTCAAGAAGAAACGTCACGGATCAGCGAGTTGATTCAGGAAGACATGAACGGCATGGCCCTGATTAAGATCTATGGGCAAGAAGACAATGAACGTCGAGCCTTTCATCAGCTCAACCAGCGGCTACTGGGTGCCAACTTAAAGCTGGCTAAAACCCGCAATATTTTATTCCCCATGCTCGGAGGATTGGCTAGCATTAGCCTGTTAATGGTGCTCTGGGCAGGGTCAGGGGCAATTGAAAGCGGCTTGCTCAGCATTGGTGACTTCATTGCTCTCTTACTCTACGTTGAGCGTCTTGTCTTCCCCACGGCTATTCTAGGCTTCACCATTACGGCCTATCAGCGGGGAGAGGTGAGTATCGATCGCGTTGAATATATCCTCACCTCAACGCCCAAGATCTATACCGAACCAGGAGCGATCGCCCTGGATGTCAACCATGTGCAGGGGCGAATTGAAGCTCGACACCTCAGCTATGCCTACCCCGATACGCTGGTACCGGCCCTGCAGGATGTCAATTTTGTGATTGAGCCAGGGGAAACCGTGGCGATCGTTGGGCCGATTGGCTCAGGTAAGTCTACCTTGGCCAGTGCATTACCTCGGCTATTGGATATTTCTAACGATCAGCTTTTTCTGGATGGCCAGGATATTACCCATCTGCAGCTCGCTGATCTACGGAGAGCGATCGCCTACGTTCCCCAGGATAGTTTTCTATTTGGCACTAGCATTACCAACAATATCCGCTACGGCGATCCTCTGAGTGAAGAGATGGACGTTGAGTATGCGGCGAAAACAGCGCAAATCCATCCCGAGATTTTGAACTTTCCTCAGCAATACAAGACGTTGGTGGGTGAGCGAGGTATTACCCTATCTGGAGGGCAGCGTCAGCGTACAGCCCTAGCCCGTGCCCTGTTGGTCGATGCGCCAATTTTAATTTTAGATGACTCCCTCTCTAGCGTAGATAACCAAACTGCCACTCAAGTTCTGCAAAATCTATCTGAAGGGACTCGGCGCAAGACGGTTATCTTTATCTCTCATCAAATGTCAGCGGCAGCCCTAGCCGATCGCATCTTGGTGATGGATCGGGGGACTATTCTGCAATCCGGTACCCATGCTGACTTGTTACAGCAGGGTGGGCTTTATCTGAAACTATGGGAGCAACACAAACTAGAAGAAGTGCTGCAGTAAAAGCTTGTTAGAGATGCAGCCTAGAGATGCATTCGGGTGAGAAATTCACCCGCCTGGCGCAGCTTAATTTTGCTGGATACATACAGCGGTAGCTGATAGTATTCAGCGACAAGCCATCCTACCATCATCAGATGAAACGCCAGGGTCATTCCTGCCCATAGAATGGGAAACCAAGACCAACGACTGCCGGCTAGGGGTGGGAAAATATAGGACGACAGCCAGACAAGCAACGAAGGCATGATGACAACGATCAGGCTAATGATCCACACAATTGGGCTGAGGGTAGCCCCTTGAGGGTAGATAGACTGCCAGCGTCGACCGTTCCATTTCCAAGCCATGGCCTGGGAACTATCTGCCATATGTAGGGTTTGCTCGGTCACATTGGCGGTGAAGATATGACGGCAGAAATTGCAGGCAAAGGCATCCATCAACACCATTTGCTGAATTTGCCCATGGCGACAGGCCGGACATAGATAACTGCCTTGATCGGTAAGGCTATAGGGCAGCTTATTGTCCCGCTGGGGAGCTGCAAAGGGGTTGATGCTGCGGTTGGGGCTAGACTCCGTCATAGGCGCATCTCGCAAGGATGATGAGAAATCACAAGAACGCTGACCATGGTACAGCAAGAAACCTTGCCCTCGCCATTGAGGACTAGTTGAGGATCAGCTGCCCATAGTCAAAAGCTTATCGCGATCGCCCTGGTTTCTGCTGACCTTATTAATCCTTGGTAACAGAGCGCTGATATGACCCAGGCAACAACCTAGGCAGCACCACTGCCCACATAACGGGGCACTTCAACACCATCCTGCTCCAAAATCACCAGAGGCTCACCCCCGGCTTGCATATCCACCCGCTTGACCAAGACCTGACCGTTGGCTAGATAGTCGCCTACCCGTACATAGCGACTCGTGTGTTCATTGGGCGCTCGCAGAATAATGCTCACCTGACCGCCCACTTCTACGACGCCGGTAATCTCGATCAGGTCAGCAAGTCGCGCCGAGGGCGTTGTGGGTGCTACAGAGGTGCCGGGAGCCGCCGCGATCGCATCACTGAGGGTTGGCTCACCGGGCTGCACCACGGGCATGGGTGTAGGCTCGACCGGCACGGTGCTAATGGTTTGGGGTGGTGGCAGGGTAGCGGCGATCGTGGCTGGCTGTTCCCTTGGGGCGGGGGACGCTGGCCGGCTAATCACAACGCTGTGGGGCTCTAGGGGCGCAAAGGGATTGCTGCGTCCCGATTGGATGCGGGCCACTTGTCCAGCGGAGGTTGTAGGAGGAATGAGGGTGGGAACGGGCAGGGGCGCGTCGGCTGCAGCTTCGCTGTCAACTAGCTCCGGATCCGTAACGCCTGGTGTCGGCAGGGGATCCACACCATTCTCTTGCAGAGGTAGTTCGGTGGGCGCAGGGGGAACAGGCACCGTGCTTTCGCTAGCCGTGGGAGTCTCGGATGCGCAACTGGCCCCGAATAAGGTCAGGGCGACCGCCCCTGCAAACCAACCGGTTGACAGTAATGAAGGCAATGGCAGTTTTTTCATGATCGACATCCCGGTGTCCCAAAAAAGTCTAGGGCTGATAATACAACTGGGTAGTCACCCAACGTCCCCCATAGGATAGCGCTGATTTCCGGCAGTGGGATCAGATAGCCACAAAGGAAAACGATCCTGATGCATGGAGGGGGCGATCGCTAATAGCGGATGCGTGGATCGATGTAGGCGTTGAGAATATCAATCGCAATGCTGGCGATCGCCACAATGGCTCCAAAAAATACCATGATTCCTTGTACAACCGGGTAATCGCGCATCCGGATCGCCTCGTACAACCGGAAGGCTAGTCCTGGCCAGGAAAAGGTGGCCTCGGTGAGAATAGCTCCCCCCAGCAGGGAGGCAATGGTTAATCCCAAGACCGTGACCACGGGAATTAAGGCATTGCGCAGGGCATGGATGAGCACAACCCGATATTCGGGAATGCCCCTGGCCCGCGCCGCTTCCACGTAGTCTGACCGCAGGGTTTGCTTGAGGTTAATTCGCACCATGCGTTCAAAAATGCCGCTGAGCAAAATGCCTAGGGTCAGACTAGGCAGGGCTAGGTGATGTAGGGCGATGCCCAGTTGGTCAAACCGTCCTTGGAATAGACTATCGACGACGTAAAGCCCCGTGAAGCCAGGGTCAGGGCTGAGACCGGGGGTATAGCGCAAGCTGGTGGGAAACCAGCCCAGCCACACGCCGAAAATGAGCTGTAGCACCATGCCAAACCAGTACATGGGCACAGCATAGGTGATGATGCCAAACAGTCGCCCTCCGGCATCGACCGCCGTGTTGGGCCGGGAGGCAGCCAGGGATCCGATCGCCACCCCGACCACCACCGACACCAGCATACTCAACAGCGTTAGCTCCACCGTGGCGGGAAAATAGTCGCGGATGATCTGCCAAACGGTTTGCCCCCGATTGACAATAGAAGTGCCCAGATCAAGCTGGAGCAAAGCACCCAGATATCGCACATATTGCAGCCACAGGGGCGCATCTAGGCCCAGCTCTATCCGCAGTGCTTCCTTGGCGCTCTCTGGCGCACGGGGGCCGAGGGTGGCATCAACGGGATTGCCGCTGACCCGCAGCAGCAAAAACACAATGGTGATCACCGTCCACAGCATCAGGGGCGCTAAGAGCAACCGAGATAGAACGTAGTATCGTAGGGCGCTAGAGCGGGACATTGTCTCTTCCTAAGACTTACTAAGTTGCCAGAATAGCACCTGCTGCGTGGGCTGAATGGAAAATCCATCCACATTAGGCTGGCTGAAGGCATAGTCCTTTTTCTGCCACAGCGGCACGTAGGGGACATCCTCAACCAGACTCTGTTGTAGCTCGGCGATAATAGCCCGGCGAGCTTCTACATCCGACTCTAGGCGCTGCTGATTGACCAAGTCAATGACGCGATCGCTGTAGTAGAACGAACCACCTGCCTGGGTTTGTCCTGAGGTGCAGCCGGTTTCTGGCGAACCTTCATCACAGTGGAGGAAGGGATGAATGAAGGTATCGACGTCGTAGAAATCAGGGTACCAGTTGAGGATAAAGGTGGGATAGATGCCATCCCCGAGATTTTCAAATGCGGTGGCAGATTCTACGCCCTGGAGGGTTACGTCCACCAGACCGGGCACCTGTTGTTCAATCGACGCCTCTAGGGTGCTGGCGGCCAAGCCGTCGGTGGTGGAAGTAGAAATGTACCAAATTTCTAGCGGCAAGGGATTGCTCTCAGAAAATCCAGCAGATTCTAGAAAGGCTTTGGCCTTCTCAGCATCACCATCGCCATAGGCTTCTTGAAACACGGGCTCATATTCCGAGAAGCTGGTGGGCAAAATGCTGTAGAGCGGTTCTGCCTGCCCTTGGAAAACCCGTTCGTTCAATAGGGGCCGGTCAATCAAGGAGGCGATCGCTTTTCTCACATCCAGATTATCGTAGGGCTCCATCTTCTGGTTGAGCACCAGATAGTTGATCACGGTGCTGCCCGCCTCTTCCACCTGCCAGTTGTTGGTTTCTGCCTCGCGCACCAAGCTGCTGATTTGATCAGGATCCAGGGTTTGGTAAGCAATATCAACGGTGTTGGTTCTAAAGGCGTTGAACAAGTTGGCAGGGCTGGAGAAAATCTGAATGTCTAACCCGTTATTGGCCGGTGCCTCGCCCCAGTAGTCTTCATTCACGTCAAGGCGCACTAGGTCGGCTCCTATCTGGCTGAGCTTGTAGGGGCCGGTACCGATGAAGGAGGTGGGCTGGAAGGAGCCGGGGCCAATTTCGTAGGCGCTGGGGGGTACGGGCGTCACGCCGGAAAAGGCTAGGAGGGAGGGAAAGCCGGCAAAGGGGGCCGAGAGTTGAATGGTGATTTCGTAGTCGCCGCTGGCTTCCACAGAGGCAATTTTATCGGACAGCAGGTAGGCAGGGCGACCGCCATTCTCCATAAACCGCTGGATGGAAAAGACCATGGCCTCGGCATTGAAGGGGCTGCCGTCGTGAAAGGTAACGTCGTCGCGCAGCGGAATGGTGTAGGTGAGCCCATCGTCGCTGATTTGGGGCATCTCGGTGGCCAGTTGGGGTACGAGGTCAGTGGTGCCTGGCTCGTAGGTATAGAGGCGATCGCCCAAATTGTAGAGCAAGATGCCGGGAAAAATTTCGTAGGTATCGGCTGGATCCACCGTGCGTACTGTGAGGGTCGTGCCTAGGGTGAGGCGTCCGTTAGCGCTGCTGTCAGTGGCGGCGGAGTCAGTGGAAGACGAGCCGCCCCCGCAGCTTACGGTGAGAAACAGGCACAGACAGAATAATCCAATCAACTGAGTGAGCGATCGCCCACCTCGACGCAAGGAACCGAGACCGTTCATCATAATTGGGTACTACTGTTGGGTACGACTGGAGAATCTGGAGAGATGAGCTAGTAGGGTGGGTAATGCTTACCCCACAACTACGGCTACTACACGGCTACTACGACGACTGCAACTATGTCCCTATAGGCTGCTGAAGTCATCGCGATATCGAACGCCACGGCCAGCGATCGCCCTGGTTTCATCCTGACGGATTAAGTTCAGTAGTATATCGGAAAACGGGATAGAGCGAGAGCTTCAGGGCTGGTTTTAACTCTGGGAAAGCCGCTGGACGGTTTTGCCGCCTAGGCGTCGATGGGCATCTTTGAGGGCGTCAGGAATGCGATCGGCATGGTGGCTGTTGGCTAGGCATGTTCGCAGATCCAAGCGATCAACCTGTTCCGCTCTGGCACCGGGAAACCAATGCCCACCGTTGCCCAGGAGGTTATAGCGCATTTGCCCATACTCCACCATGTCGTAGGCGATCGCTAGGTTGCGCAGCCAGAGGATTACGGGAATATTGATGCCGCCGGGGGTTTCACTTGGATCGGGTAACCCCTCGTGCCAGGTGCGATACCAGGATTCTCCGAGTTGAGCGATCGCTTCTTGTTCCAATCGCTCCAGAATGGGGGGCAGCACCTCATCGGCACGGTGCAGGTAGTCCAAGGTTTTCAGGTGTTCATCAAAATCGCCTGGGCGGGCAGCGCCAATGCTGAGGGTATGCACTTGGGGATGATTGAGGCAGAAGAGATCGTTGAAGACCATCGGACTCAGGGGTTGGCAGAGATCCACCAGCTTCTGGGGAGGACTGTAGAGATTGCCGCCTTTATTGGAGGGGCTAATGATAAAAACGCCCATGTCATGGCGGGTCGCGGCTTCAATAGCCGGCCAGTTGAACTGATTGATGTAGTACCAATGCAGGTTGACGTAGTCGAACTGTCCTGTCTCGATCGCTGTGAGGATCACCGGCAGGGGAGCATGGGTTGAGAAACCGATGAAGCGTACCTTGCCTTCGCGCTGAAGCTGCTGGGCGACCTCTAGGCAGCCGCCAGGACGAATGCTGTGGTCTAACAACTCGGCGGTATTGATGCCATGCAGACCCAGCAGATCTACATGATCGAGCTTGAGGTTAGCCAACGACGTTTCCACGGTGCGGCGAAACTCTTTGGGATCCTTGGTGGGCGATACCTTGGTTTGTACGATTAAATCCTGGCGCGGAAACGTGGGCAGAATGCGTCCAAGCTGGATTTCTGAAGTGCCGTAGCCCCGAGCAGTTTCGATGTGATGAATACCCACCTCTAGCGATCGCCGAATCGTGGCTTCTAGGTTGTCTTGGCGATCGCGGGGAATGGTGAACGCGGGCACGTCTTTCCAGGAATGCTGGTAGCGCATCCCGCCACAGGAAAACACCGGAATTTGCAGGTTTGTCCGTCCAAAACGCCGATATTGCATCATGTCGAAGGTAACGAAGGTGAACCATCGCCTGACGGCGCTATCCCATCTAGGGCCGTCGAGGACGACTCCTTAAAACTTAACATTAGTTAAAAAACTCGGTGTTCCAGAAGCGGAGTTGATAGTCACGGCCGGTGTCAATCACGAGTACTGGGGAACCGTCATCCAACTGGGCGATCGCCACCACCATGTCTTGGGTTTTGCCGCTGACTTCGTCATAGAGCAACACACCTGTCTCAGACACCATGAGTGTATAGGTGGCCGGCACCGCCAGCGGCGGCTGGAGGGTGCTAACGGTGCTAGCCGTCAAGCGCAAGACCATGGCGGTGGTTTGGTCATCTAGGGTCACCCGAGCGATCGCTCCCTGGCTAAGAACGCTATCTAGGCTGTCTCCATTCCCACTCCAGCCTTCCTGCTGCAGGAGAGTTTGCAGTGCCTGCCGTAGGCGATCGCTGTCTTGGGGAGTTTGCTGCACTTGGCTCCAAGTCAAGATCTCAGCCGAAGCTGGACGCAGGCGGGCCGTGGTTGCTAGGGCATAGGTGCGAGACGATCCGCTACCCTCGATGAGGGCCAGGAGGCGATCGCCCCTCACGGCGGCATCCAGCACTTGGGCGCTACTGGTTTGGGGTGGTTGAAACAAGCTGTTGAGGGAAGTGGGGCTGTTCCAGTGCAGGAGCTGCAGAGATTGGGTGGTTTGGAGACCGAGCTGGCTGCGCCATTGCTCGGAGGCTAGGTCGAGGAAACGTAGGGGCGATCGCTGCCATTGCTGATCAGCCTGGATCGCAGTGATCTCGACTTCATAGGTCTGACCGCCCGTAGAGCGCTGGACGGCACTGCCCCATTCCGACGGAACTATGGGACGGGCTATACCCAACAATGACTGGGGCTGGGGGCGAGGGGGCACCGATGGCGGTGCAGCGGGTGCAGGTGTGGTGGCGGGAGCGGCAGGGGTGATGGTGGGAGCGGGGCGATCGAGAGCATCGAGGCGCTGACGCAGATCGGTTGGTAAAGCTGCTTCTAGGGTTTGCAGCATGGCGGGAGTAACGGGTGCAGCCACAGGCTCGGTGGTGGTTTGGCTGCGCCACCAGGTCACAGCAGCCGTGCGATCGCGGCGTACGGCTAGGGTTAAAGCCGCCCAAACCTGGAGATCGTTATCTTCGGGGGTAATGCGCAGGGCGGCATTAATCCGCTGCCACAGCGCCCCGGCGGCTAGAGCCTGTCGCAAATCAGAACGCTGATCGGCTACCTGTTGATCCAAAAACTCTAGGGCGATCGCCCACTGTCCGTCGATTAGATGGGCGGTTAACTGTTGTCCCGCATTCGACCAGACTCGATTGGCCTGGGCCTGGGCAGCTTGGGCATGGAGATCGATCACCTCAAGCTGGATCTGGGCGGCATCAGACCAGGTGCCTTGGGATGATTCTGCGGCTTGAGCCACCCGCATTTGGTTTAAGGCCGGCGACCAAAGTTTGGCCTGGGCGAGGGCGATCGCCTTTTCGTAGGCGGGATGGTCGGAGGCGGTGTCTAGAAGTGAAACGGCTTGCAGTTGGGGCCCCGGCAAGAGACGGAACACCTCAAAGGCTGGCTCCAAGCCCACGGTTTTGTTCACCACCAATTCAGCTTGGCCGTCCCCGGTAATATCCTGCCATTCAGGTTGATTCATCTCAGGGCTCACCCAAGAAACAGACGTCTGCAACTGTTGGCGATCGGGGAGGTATTGAATCACCTGCCCATGATGAGCTTGGTTGCTGCCCCGCGACCAAGCGCCATGTACGGTTAACCAAACTGTTTCCGTCGGCTCCAAGGGACGGTTGCCTAAAAACTCGACTTGGGTGAAGGGCAGTGCTGTATTGGATCCCGTACTGCGGGCCGAGTGGCGATAGAATTCCGCGACTCGAAATTCCGGCGTGCCGCCTAGGGAGAGTTGATCCAGCAGCTCATACCGAGGCGATTGTCCCGGAGGGGTGGGCAGGGATCGGTAGAGCCGCAACTCAACCACCTGTTGACAGTCGGGCGACAAGCGATTGATATCGGGCCAGGCGCGGGTCAGGAGCGCTGACTCTCCTAAGTCTGTCAGGGTCAGGTTCCCTTGGTTTTGACAGTGGGGAAGGGGAATGGTGACCGGCACCAGCCAGGGTGCAGGCTCTCCATCGGCCGCTGGCAGCATTAAGGGCGTGCCTAGGAAGCGATCGCCTTGGCGCAGATCCGCATCAATGTCAGCCACCGATTGAGGAGAGTGGGTATTCATGCCCGATTCTGGCAGCCATCGCCTCAGCCAGTCCCGTGAGGTCACCGAGTCTGGATTGAACATCAGGGCAACCGCTAGCCATAGACCACCCCCAACGCTGGCCACCATGCCGGCCAGCAACAATAAGACTAAGACATTCAGCCCTAGGGATCGCCAAGAAAAGCGCCGACGGGGAGGCTGCGGTCGAGGAGCTACGTCGGGCAAGGGACAGTAAGGATACTGGGGCGGCTGGTTGGGGAGGCGACAGCAGGGATATTCTGGCAGGGTGAGATAGGCAGGCTTGGGCCGCGATCGCCGCTCCTGTGCAGCGGCCGGACGGCGGCGAGGAACCTGGGATGGTTGGGGTCGGCGGGCCATGGGGGTCAAACGGCAGTGTAAGGATCGGAACCGGCGATGCTCTCCCCAGACCAGCGATCGCCGGTGGAGATCAGGCTAAGCCTATCATAGGGCTTCTAGATTGTCGGCTGGTTGGCTAGTCTTGGAAGATCCTCTGGGGGATCTTCATTGGGGATCCTTTGGGGGATCAACCCGCCATCCAGTCTTCCAGGTCGGCGACTGAGGTGGGTAGGTCGGCTGTCAGGACGCGATGGCCTTGATCAGTCACCAGCACGTCATCTTCAATGCGAATACCGCGCACATCAGCAAAATGGGCTAATCGCTCCCAGTTCACCCAGGACGCATAACGCGATCGCCTGTCTGGATCGTTCAACAGGGCCGGCACCTGATAGAAACCTGGCTCAATGGTCACTACCATGCCCGGCAAGAGGGGTCGATCCAGCCGTAGATAGCCCAAGCCAAAGCGATCGCTGCGCTGGCGGCCGGGGGCATAGCCGGCTAAATCTCCTAGGTCTTCCATGTCATGCACATCGAGTCCTAGCAGGTGACCGATGCCGTGGGGGAAGAAGAGCGCATGCACATCCTGATCGACAAGGTCTTCCACTGCACCGTGCAGGATACCTAGATCGACTAGACCGGCGGCGAGGGTCGCTGCTCCCAACAAGTGAATCGAACGATACTCTACCTCGGGCTGGATCGCGGCAATACAGGCATCATGGGCAGCTAGCACCACCTCATAGAGCGATCGCTGGCTGCTAGAAAAGGTGCCCGATACAGGCCAGGTACGGGTAATGTCTGCCGCCCAGCCCCCCGCTGTCTCAGCTCCCACGTCGGCGAGCAGCAGGTCTCCCGGCTGCAGAGGGTGGTGGTAGACCTCGTTGTGCAACACTTCCCCATGCACCGTCACAATGCTGTTGTAGGCACAGGTCATGTTGGCCGCCACAATCACCTGTTCCATGGCGGCCCGCACCTGAGCTTCAGTGCTGGCGGTGGCCCGCAGACCAGCTTGGTGGGCCTGCACCGTCACCTGGGCGGCTTGCTCTAGTTCAGCTAGGGCCGCATCATCATGCTGTAAGCGCAGGCTGACGATCGCTTGCACCAAGTCGGCATCGGCTCCCGTGGGGGAGAAGGATCGCTGGAGGATCTGGTGTTGCTGGTGCTGGGTCCTGGGGTCTTGCACCGGCAGGGTGAGCGCGCCGTCTAGAACGTCGGCAAGCTGGCTGTAGGGATAGGCGGCATCGGCAGCGATCGCCTCTGCCCACTGGTCTCGGCTGGGGGTGGGGCCGTGCCACAGGGCAGCGCTGGGGGCCGGATCGTCTAGAAACAGCGTGAGTCGTCCACCATCGAGGTGAATCGCTGCCTTTTCGATAGACTGGCCAGCAAAATAAAGAAAGTGGCTGCTGGCCCGAAAGGGATAACTATTGGCCGGAAAGTTGCGGGACATCCGCTGCCCAGACCAGAGCACCACGGGCTGATCGAGCTGATCGGCAAGGCGCTGGCGACGCTGCTTGAGATGATGGGACAAGGTCAGGGGCGATCGCCCAGAAGATGTATCAATAGCTGGCATGGTGCAGACGAGAAGGCTTCTGGTGCCTATGCTAGCGCAGGCGGAGGCTGGGGGGAGAGATCGGCAGGGCGTTACTGAGCATCGCTGGGAGCCAGAACACCATTGAGAAAAATATCGGCAATGCCCTCGGCCATTTCTTTCATGGCGGCGGGAGACGAGCCATTTTTCATGACGCTATCTTGACTGAACCCGGCAACGGTGAACATCCCCAGGAAGACCTGAGCCACAATGCGAGGATTCATAGGGCGATAGGTGCCGCGTTCCATGGCAGTTTGAAAAAAGGCCTCGGCAACGTCGGTCATTTTTTCAATCACGTCGGTTTGGATGCGCTCTCGCAAATCCGGGTGAAACTGTGCTTCCATGAAGCACACCCGCAGAATATCGGCGTTTTCATGCATGTGCAGCATTCGCCGCCGCATCACTTGGGCGATCGCTTTATAGCTGCCCATCTCGCTGAGTTCGGTGAGTAGATCGGTTAGAATATCGACCCAGCCCCGAGTGGCTACTTCGACTAAAATTGCTTTTTTGTTTTCAAAATGGCGAAATAGGGTGCCTTCTGCTACCCCCGCCGCTTGGGCCAGATCGCGAGTGGTGGTGCCATCGTAGCCGCGTCGGGCAAATAGCCGCTGAGCAGCATTCAGAATCCGAGTCTGCGTTTCTAGTTCGGGAGGCGTGTGGCGATGGGAAACATGCATGGCTACAGAAATCAAAATAGGGTGAGGTGGTTACTATCCACGGCTCAGAACGCTGTTTTAGGATGCCGACGAGTTAGATGCATTTGTAACGATTGAAGGGATAACGGCATCGCCTAGGCTCAGCTTAACGTTAATTTTTTGTGGGCAAACATCTCCTTAATGATTCCCTACACAAGGTGAGTGTCCGAGCGTCATGGCTCCAGAAACCCTGAGTGCTTGGGTGACCGATACCATTCAGGCTGAACGAGTCGCAGCCTGAGAACGTTCGTATTGTAGGGTGCTGTTAGACGAAGCCGTAACGCACCGTCTCGTAACGTCAGTTCGGGTTAAGAGCATAGTTCAGCTTGTTGGATGAAAGAAGCAAGATCTCAGCCCACGAGAGAATGAGGCTTTCAGCTTATCCCAAGCTCAGGTTCATGGAATAAAGCTCACCTATGCAAAATCGCACCTAGGCTGTTGAGAACGTTAGGTGCGATTAGCAGCAGGATTTGGTTTTACATCATAGACGTTCCTGATCCTTGAGCCGACAGGCTTCATAACAAAAGCAAGACGGTTAGGGCAGGCAGTCCTAGGACTTCACAGAATGGATAGTCCACACTCAAAGGGCGGGGCATTGCTGTGGTCGATGTCGCTTGATTCAGGGAGGTGCGGTGGTTAAACCCGGAAATGCCTAACGTGCTCCGTCACACCAACAGCTAGGATTTCTGAATGACCTCGTAGAAACCTAAACGACGGTCTACATGGGCTGATCTACGCACGCCATTAGGGGGGAGGCGAATGCAAAACCTAGTGGAGACCAGCAATCTGGACTACCCATGCCCGACCATGGCAGGGATCTCCTCCTCATCTTCAGGATCGCGCAGGCTAGGGAACAGAAAATGGTTTTCTTCGACGTACTGAGCCCCAAATAAACCTTTCTCAGCCCAAAAGTACCGATCGGTGGTGTGTTCATTTCGCTTTACCAACAGCAATGCTGGGGGCAAAATGCCTTCAGACTGAATAAACTTGCGAGCAGCCGTAACAGGTTTGTCCTCGCCGCTTTCAATGCTATACTGGGGCACTAAATCTAGAATTCTCCGTCCCTCCTGGCGACGACGGCTCTTGCGCTTGCGTCTTCTGGCCAAGCTTTCTACCTCCTCTTTCGATCGACAGGTGTAATCGTCACTACAAAATAGAAAAACCGTGCAAAGTATATCGACTTGAGTTTAAAATTTCAACTTTATTTAAAGGTTTTACACATTTCTTTTATTCAGCATCCTAAGCTATCTAGACTTATCAACCGTTCTGTGCGATCGCACCCCCACTGAATTTAAGTAACGAACTGTTAAGTAACTGGGTATGCCTGCGTAGTTTTGTGCCCGTGTCATCAGCTTTTAGGTAGAAAAAAGAGATGAGGTGGTGGTGTATTGGGCTGCGCGCTAGGATTTTTGTAGGAGCAATCGCTCAGCGATGCAGACGGGTCTGGCTCCTGTCCTAAGGGTTAGGGATTGTGAATGGTGATCTCGGCAAGCGACGAATATGTGAGGTTGTGTGAGACCCAAATGGCCCTGATTCGCCAAGGCTTGGGGGCAACCCTCAGCGTGGTCTATCTCACCGAGGACGTGGCAGACAATGCCATTGCCAATCTCCGACCCATTGTGGCGATGCCCGAGGCTGTGCGTGGTTGGTCGGCGGAGCGCCTACTCACCTGGTTGACTGAGGGTGGCTATGAGTCGGGGGATCCGCCCCGGTTGGCTCTGCCGTCCCGAGATGGAGAGGATGGCAGGAGCGATCGCTCCGTTCTGCGGTTAGGCTCGACGATGAACGATGGCGACCTACCGACCCCTGAGCCCTTAAAACAGCCTTCTCACCAGGTTATTTTGCCCCTAGGACACAACAATGTGGTATGTGGGGCGCTGGTGGTGGCTCGGGGCGATCGCCCTTGGAAGCCGGCAGAACGCACCCAAGTCGAGCATATTGCTCAAACCTTAGCGATCGCTCGCCTGCTGGATCAGCGGTCCCAGTGGATGACTCAGCAGTTCCAGCGTCAGCGCCAGATCCAGATCCAGCAGCGGGAGATGTTGGGCAACCTGCTGCACCAGTTTCGTAATCCGCTCACGGCTATGCGTACTTTTGGCAAGCTGCTCTGGCGTAGGCTGCTGCCGGAGGATAAAAACCGCAGTTTGGCCAACAGTATTGTCCAGGAAAGCCAGCGATTGGAGGAGTTGCTAGAACAGTTTGACCAGGTGATGGATCTGGGGCAAACGTTCGATTGGAATGATGCGGATGACTCGACGGGCCCCTGGCTGGCCGCAGGGCAGCTAGAACCCGCCCGTGTGCCCATTCAGAACGCCCTCACCGGGCAGCAGCTCGTCCTAGAGGGTTGTGCTATGACCGATGTGTTAGCGCCTCTGTTACCCAGCTCTGGCGCGATTGCCCAAGATCGACAGATTCAGCTCAATGTGGAACTAGCTGATGATCTGCCTGCCGTCCTGGCCGATCGCCAAGCTTTGCGGGAGGTGCTGAATAACCTCCTGGATAATGCCCTGAAATATACGCCAGCTCAAGAACAGGTGTGGGTATGGGTGGGCGATCGCCAAGAAACCCCCACCGGCATTCTTCAGGCCGTAACCATTGCGGACACGGGGCCAGGCATTCCCCCTGAGGATTTAGAGCATATTTTTGAACGCCACTATCGCGGTGTCCAGGCCCACACGGGTATTCCTGGCACGGGGCTGGGTCTGGCGATCGCTCGGGAGCTGATCACCCAGATGGGGGGCAAGCTAGAGGTCTACAGCCCTCTTTCGGCATGGCACCCCCAAGGCGATCAGTCTCCTCTGCTGCCCCTAGCTCCCCATGGCACCGTCTTAGTGGTGTGGCTGCCGGAGGTGGCGTAGGATTCCCGTTCCTTGCCCGTTAGCAGCAGCTTAGCTTTCGCTGAGGGTGGGCTGTAGGTCAGCAGGGGCGATCGCGCCTTGGGGTTGGGTAAAGGCGATTGCTGACTGCACGAGTCCCATAAACAAGGGATGGGGGCGGTTAGGTCGAGACTGGAACTCTGGGTGGAACTGGCTAGCGATAAAGAAAGGGTGACCTGGCAGCTCGATAATTTCCACCAGCCGTCCATCCGGCGAGGTGCCACTGACTGCATAGCCGGTTTCCAACAGCAGCGTGCGGTAGGCGTTGTTGAATTCATAGCGGTGGCGGTGGCGCTCATAGACCACCTCTGCGCCATAGAGCCGCTCCGCCAGGGTGTTGGGGGCAATGCGGCAGGCATAGAGCCCCAAACGCATGGTGCCGCCTAGGTCAACTACATCTTGCTGTTCTGGCAAGAGGTTGATCACGGGATTTTTACAGGTCGGGGTAAATTCGGCACTGTTGGCGTCTTCCAGCCCAGCCACATGCTGAGCCCATTCAATCACGGAGCACTGCATACCTAAGCAGAGCCCTAGGAAGGGAATGTTGTGCTCGCGGGCATAGCGAATGGCCGCTACCTTACCCTCAATGCCTCGATTGCCAAAGCCACCGGGAACAATGATGCCGCCGACGCCTTGGAGGAGATGTTCTACACTTTGCCCATCCAGATCTTCCGAATTAATCCAGCGGACGTCGAGGCTAGCTCCACTGGCGATCGCTGCATGGCGCAGGGCCTCGGCCACGGAAAGATAGGCATCATTGAGCCGCACATACTTGCCGACGATGGCAATTTCCAGCGGATGACCGGGACGGTAGAGACGTTCTACCAGGGTACGCCAATGGTCGAGATCGGGGGGACGTTGGTCTAGACGCAGCAGATCCAGCACTTGGTGGGCCAAACCTTCCTGTTCTAAAGTGAGGGGTACCTCGTAGATGCTATCGGCATCCTGGGAGGTGATCACGCAGGCTTCTGGCACATCGCAAAATTCTGATAGTTTAGACTTGATGCCGGGCTGTAGGGGGCGATCGCTGCGGCAGACCAAGATATCGGGCTGAATACCAATAGAACGCAGTTCCTTTACCGAGTGCTGGGTGGGCTTAGTTTTCATCTCCCCCGCCGCTGAGATCCAGGGAATCAGCGTGACGTGCATATAGAGCACCTGGCTGCGTCCTACGGCTTTGCGGAATTGGCGAATGGCTTCCAAAAAGGGTAGGGATTCAATATCGCCCACGGTGCCCCCAATTTCTGTGATCACCACATCGGGGTTGGTATTTTGGGCCACGCGCAGGATGCGTTCCTTGATCTCATTGGTAATGTGGGGGATCACCTGCACTGTGCCCCCTTGGTAATCACCCCGCCGCTCTTTGTTGAGCACCGCTTGGTAAATTGAGCCCGTGGTGACGCTGTTCAGACGCGACATGGAAGTGTCGGTGAACCGCTCGTAGTGCCCCAAGTCTAGGTCAGTTTC
>DATNRH010000596.1 GCA_036703605.1 Candidatus Obscuribacterales bacterium
TACTTGTGATGAATACTACTCATAGGCTGAAAATCCCTGGTATATATGGGATACAGGTTTATGCAATTATACGGATCTGATCAGGTCTGTCATATAACCACACAGAGCGATATGGTTTGTAATAGGGGTCTCAGAATGCGATCGCGTGGATAAGAGCGATCGCTATCCAACCTCAACCTCTAAACGTTGCACGAGTTCGTTTTACGGTCTAGATCAGTATTATTTCTTTTAGCCCCATCGGTGTTAGGTACCCATGAGAGACAACCATCGGGATAGCATCAAGCTTTCGCAATTGCGGGCCCTGCTAGAAATTGCCAATTGCGGTAACTTCAGTGAGGCTGCCCTCTGTCTGAATGTGTCGCAGTCGGCGGTGAGTCACGCGATCGCCACCCTGGAGAACGAACTGGGCGTGGTACTGCTTTCCCGTGGACGCCATGGAGCCACCCTGACCCCCGTGGGTGAACAAATCATTGGCGATGTCCGCCATGTCATGGATTCCCTAGAGGAAATTGTGCGCAAGTCTAACCTTGCCAAAGGGCTAGACGGTGGGCAGGTGCGCGTTGCCTCCTTCCGAAGCGTTGCCACCCATGTGCTGCCAGCGGTGATTGCTCTTTTTCGCAAAGCCTTTCCCGCCATTTCCGTCACCATTATTGAACATCAGCACCTACCCTCGGTACATCAATCCCTGCGTCAGGGACTAGCAGATATCGGCTTCCTCTATTTGCCAGCGCCGGATGACTTTGAAACCTGGGAAATCCTGCGCGATGACTATGTGGTATTGCTGCCCCCGGATGCCAAAATAGCGGGCTCTGTAATTACCTGGGATGAACTGCATAGTTTTCCGTTAATCATGCCCGCTGCTGATGATAGCTGTCGATTGATCGTACGGAAGTACTTCACGCAGTTTGATCAACCCCTGAATGCGGCCTATGAAGTACGTGAAGACTCCACCATTGTTAGCATGGTGGAACAAGGGCTAGGAGCCACGGTGATTGCCCGACTGGCCGCCGAACCGCTGCCGCCTAGTCTCCGGGTCTATAAATTGCCCTATCCCCTAGAGCGAGTGATCGGGGTAGGGGTTTTGTCGGATGCCCTACATCCCCCGGCGGTGTTTGCCTTTTTAGATGT
>DATNRH010000597.1 GCA_036703605.1 Candidatus Obscuribacterales bacterium
GGCCACAACCACAAAAGTCCATACAATCCGCCATACTTCCACACAAATCTTAGGTAGCGCCTCAGGAAAACCTTAAGGGGGTCTTAGCAACATCTCGATAGAATGCGAAGGGGAAATATGTGAGTGCGATAGAGATCATCCCGTACAGGCAAGTCTGGTTCAACCAGCTCGGGATGAACAACGAGGCTTCTGATCTCCATCAAATCACAGGAAGAACCCACAAACTTCGCAGGTCTACTGCTATATGTAGTAGAGACTGCTAAACCGTTATTGCATCCATTCCTATGCCGCAGGTGCTTCATGATCGATATGTTTGGATGCAGCGCCTAGAACGCTGGTCTGAGCAACTGCTCATTGCTGGGCTGCTGCTAGCAGCGATTGTGCTGTTGACTTGGAATGGAGGGACGCTACCCCTGCGCGACTGGGATGAAGGAACGATCGCCCAAGTAGCCCGAGAAATCTGGCGAGCCGATCCATCTGATTTTCGATGGCTATACCCTACTCTTTGGGGAGAGCCCTACTTCAATAAGCCACCGCTGATCCATAACTTCATTGCCTTGGCGTACCACATCGGTGGAGTGAATGAGTGGACGAGTCGGCTGCCTTGCGCCTTGCTAACAGCGGCATCGGTACCGATGCTCTACGCTGTGGGGCGAGAGATTTTTGTTGGCCGCTCGGCGGCAGTGTTGGGGTCGCTGGTGTATTTGACCATGCTGCCGATCGCCCGCCATGGACGGCTAGCCATGCTGGATGGAGCAGTGCTGTGCTTTTTTTTGCTGCTCGTGTGGTGCGTACTGCGATCGCGTAGAGATCCACGCTGGGCCTTGGGGATTGGTCTTGCCTTTGGTCTCATTGGCCTCACTAAGGGCATCCTAGCGCTGCTCTTGGGGGCGATCGCCTTGGTCTTTTTATGTTGGGATTCGCCACGATTGCTGACGTCGCTGTACCTTTGGGGCGGTATTGGCCTAGGGGCGACCCCGGTCATGGCTTGGTATGCAGCCCAAGGGCTCTACTACGGCGCTGATTTTCTCGAAACCCATATGCTGGGGCAGTCCTTCAGTCGGGTTTGGGAGCCGGTGGAAAACCATCAGGGACCGCCCTGGTATTACCTGCTGGAGATAGTGAAATACTGCTGGCCCTGGCTGATGTTTGTCCCGATCGCGTTGCAAACAGCGTGGCGCAGTCGAGCGATGAGTTGGGCCAAGCTGGTGTTGGTGTGGAGTGGCGGTTATCTACTGGTGATTTCGGTGATGAGCACCAAGCTGCCTTGGTATGGGTTGCCCATCTATCCAGCAATCGCCCTCGCCATTGCTGTGCCGCTGAGCCAGCTCTGGCAGCAAACCTCTCTACTCTCGGATGGTGAACGACCGCTGCGCCCTCCCCATTGGTGGGTGGGTGGCTTCGGTCTGATGGCGATCGCGGGTTGGGGAGGTGGGTTTTATTTTGGATCGTGGATGATCCCTGGAGATTCTGGTTTACAACTTACCCTCTTCTCCTTTGGCTTTACTGCAACCCTGTGCGCAATTCTCTGCCACCGAGGCGATCGCCAGTTTATTAGCATTTTGGTTTGGGGGACTTATGTATCGCTGCTGCTGTTGATGTCTACCCCCCACTGGATTTGGGAATTATCCGAAGACTATCCCGTGCAGCCAGTGGCGGCTCTGGTTCGCCAGCTCCCTGCCGATGCCGAAATTTTTACGTCACACCATGGACGACCGTCTCTGAACTTCTATAGCGATCGCCGGGTGATTCCTGCCGCCCAACCTCGGCTTGAACGCCAATGGCAGCGATCGCCCGGCACCTATTTCTTACTGGATGCCAATGCGCTACAACGTCTGGATACAACCGATGCTCAAGTATTGGGACAGGTTGACGGCTGGACATTAATGACGCGGCGGTCTACAACCCCAGTTTGGCCGCAGGGCATGGAGTCAGTCTATGCGCCAGTCCTGCCTGCTTCCCCATTGACCGATTAGTTTGCCTAGGTGCCATGCTCGATCCCCAGTCTTCTGCCACTCCCCCGGTTTTGGGCAAGATCCCCAATCATGTTCAAGATACCTACCAAGCGATCGTTCAATTGCTAGAGATGATCTGCCGTGACCATTTTGATCCTGATCTTGCAGTTTGGGGAAAGGCGATCGCCGCTGCGCTCTGTTGCCAAGCCGATGATCTGGTGATCCGTGGGCAAACCAATGTCTGGGTCTGCGGGATTCTCTATGCGATCGCGAAGGTCAATGGTTGGCTAGAGCCCGATCATCCTCGGCATCTGAGCCCGTCTGCGTTATACACAGCCTGTAGTACTAGCGCCAGCGCCACCCATCGACGATCTAAGCAGATTTGCGATCGCCTCCATCTTGCCGATGATGCCCGGTGGCAGATTCCTATCCCACCCCCTGCCGTGAACTGGATGGTGTCGGTGAACGGACTGGCTGTTGATGCCCATATCCTGCCGCGATCGCTGCAAGACCAGGCGGTGCAGCAGGGACTGATTCCTTCTCTGCCGCCGTCAGATCAAGAACTTCCCGGTACCCAACCAGGGGTTTCTTGACCATGATGCGAAATGTGTTGTTCTTTCCATGAATACTATTGCCGCGCAACATGAATAGAACAGCAGTCAATGGCGCGATCGGGTTGAGTTCATAGGGGTTGAGGTAGGAGGCGATCGCCCGTGATTCCTATCGGTTAGCATCTCCTTAAATGAGAGTTCATAACTATTTGTTGTGTTTACACCACACGCTGAAACAAATAGAAATATCTGAAAATCTTAGGAGTGACGATTATTTTTTTAGAGTCATTTAACAATGGCAAAAAAGCTAGTCTGCTCAACATCTTTCAGGGATTGTTAGAAGAATATAACGATGGATGGATCACACAGACCTGATAGAAATCGGTAGGATCAAACCATGCAAGCAATAACAGCCCACCTCATTCTTGTTGCCCCTACTGAGTAGACACCGAGACCACTATGAACGGTTGAAGCTAACTTCACCGTCCTGTATCAATCGCAACCCAGACGACCTGGAAGCCTCCTGATAGTTCCTTCTAGTCTTCATCTCAAAACCTCATCTCCAACGGTTTTAAGCCAACGAAAAGAACGGTTCTGAGTTCTTATCATCCGTAGAAGGATCGGTAGTTTCATCAGGACATTCTCATTAGATGAGTCTATCCGCAGCTTGCCTTTGCATGTTCGACGGCTAAGTTGGTACGTCTTGAGTTCGATGCAAGGTCTACTCAATCATTACAAATCATTGCCAGGAGTTATGTATGATTCGACTTCTTGTTGGAATCTTGGTTTTTGTCATCAACGTGCTCTATCGCGATCGCCCCTATCCACGTTTTTACGTATTAGAAACCGTCGCTCGTGTTCCCTACTTTGCCTATCTCTCGGTTCTGCATTTGTATGAAACCGTTGGACTGTGGCGCAAGGCGGATTGGCTCAAGGTTCACTTTGCAGAATCTTGGAATGAGCTACACCACTTGTTGATTATGGAAGACCTGGGTGGGAACGATCGTTGGATCGATCGCTTCTTGGCTCAACATGCAGCCCTGTTGTACTACTGGATTGTTGTAGGTCTCTATCTAGTAGCGCCTAAGTCGGCCTATCACTTCATGGAACTCGTGGAAGGCCACGCCTACGACACCTACGATAAGTTCCTGACGGAGAACGAAGCTGACCTCAAGGCCCAACCAGCTCCCCAGGTTGCGATCAACTACTACCGCGATGGCGATCTCTACATGTTTGATGAATTTCAAACCGCCGTTGTGGCCGAGTCTCGCCGTCCTACCGTAGACAATCTATACGACGTCTTCGTCAACATTCGAGATGATGAAGCAGAACATGTGAAAACTATGGTGGCCTGTCAGGCGGCAGATACTACCAATATGAAAAGCCCCCATGCTCCAGCTTTTGCAGCCTCGGATGCAGAGGTGGTCTTTGCCCCCGGTGAACAACGGGCTGTTGCAGAGTAGCCGTCATAGCATGAGGCTTGACCCATCATGATACAAAGCGGCATGGAGATGACTCTCCGTGCCGCTTTTGGATATTCAGCTTTCATCTCACAGGGAAACAGTCACAGGGAAACAGACTGAGGCTTTTAGATATCTTGACATGGGGTTATCTAGGAGCGATCGCCCCTAAAACTCCTGTAACGAGCCCATTCATTCAGCCCTATGGATTCCGTTCTAGCTCGGCCTTCATGCGCTCTAAGGTGAGATTCATTTGATCAAACATTTGCTGCGGTGTGATGCCAAACTGCCCTAGCTGGGTCTTCATTTGTTCAACCGTCATCTGGGCCATAAAGTCTTCGGATAGCTCGAAACGCTTCATAAAGATGCGATAGCGATCCATCACCGCTTCCATCTGCTCGATATAGAGCTTCTTGCCTTCTCGGTCAAACTTACCGTAGTCGCCACCTAAACGCACTAGCGACTGATAATCCTCGAAGAGCTGCTTTGCCTCTTGTTGAACGATGTCGGAGTCAAAAAATCCCATGGTTTGCCACTCGTTTTCTACTCACACATGCACGGCCAATCGCCTAACTCAAGCATGACGCCGCCTACATGGAGAAAGGCACCATCTACGAACTAAGCGCAATCTGGGGGTGTGGTTAACTTCATTGTAGAGGAAGTCCTTCAATGCCCCATAGGAGAAGAATGGCTGAAAACCGAACAACGATAGAATAGATTACCCCTCAAAAGATTGCCCTAGAGAGAATGCTCGGATGTTGTTGTGCTTATGCTGAGCTATCTCTAGTCTGCCTGTAGGGAGTGACAACCTGCTGATTGACTGACAAAACTCTTGCAATTTTGATGCTCTCGTAAGTTGGGTTAGCGTTAGCGTAACCCAACAGCATCTGGGCTGGTAATGGGTTTTCCATTGCCCAACCCAGTCTACGCAAAAAGATTTGTCAGTCAACCAAGACAACCTGCCTGCCGCTTGCAGGGGCGTCTCACTTGGATAATAGTACAATCACGTTTGGCTGATGGCTTCGGTAAAACCTTCCCCGTCTCGTTCATTTTGGCAACCTCTCGATCGTGCAGCGATCGCCCTGATGCTGGTGCTGATGGTCTTGGTTGCCTTGCTGCTGCTTAAGGGCGATCGCGCTGCTCCACGGGTGCGCAACTTTAGCTGGCAAGACCGCTCCGTTGGTGCCAGCGACATTGCCTTTACGCTGACCTTCAGCCGCCCGATGAACCACCGTAGTGTGGAAAATAATCTGCGCATTGAGCCGCCACTCTCAGGGCGGGTGAGTTGGGCTGGGCGGCGCATGGCCTACACCCTCAATGATCCTCTTCCCTACGGCAATAGCTTTGAAGTGAGTTTGCAAGGAGCTTACGATTTATTTAGCGATCCTGATGATCGTCGCACCCAACTTCGTCCTTTTGTGGGGCAGTTTCAAAGTCGCGATCGCGTCTTTGTATACTTAGGCATAGAAGGGGAAGAACGCGGGCGCTTGGTGATGCAAAACCTCACCCGCCGTAGCCGGACGATTCTCACGCCAGACCATCTAACCGTGCAAGATTTTCGTCCCTATCCCAACAGCGATCGCATCCTGTTCTCTGCCGCTGAGCGATCGGATGCGTCTAATGTGGCTGGTTTGAAGATCTACACCGTGACCACGGGGATTGCCTATGACGTCCCGGATCAATTTTTTGACAACGATACCCGTCGTCCCCAACCTCAGGAGTCAGCAGGGGTTATCCGCGAGGTGTTGGGGAATGACAATTACCAAAACCTCAAGTTTGATCTATCGGCTGATGGTCAAACCATTGTGGTGCAGCGGATTAATCGTACAGATCCAGCAGATTATGGTCTTTGGATCATCCGTGAGGGTGAGGCGGCAGAACCCCTACCGGGAGAACCAGGGGGCGATTTTTTGATCACGCCTGATAGTGAAGCGATCGCCGTTCTGCAAGGAGAAGGGACGGCAATTCGCCCCATTGAGGAAGAGTCTATACCTGAGGATTCTGCGTCTAGCTCGGAGTCGGCTCCAGAACCCTTAGATTTTCTGCCCCAGTTTGGCCGAGTGCTCAGCTTTTCTTCAGATGGATCGGCGGCTGCCATGGTGCGGTTTAATCCCAACTTCACAGAGTCGTTGTTTATCGTCACCAACCAAGGCGATCAAACCGAGTTGCTAACCACCAACGATGGCGGCAAGGTGCGGATGGCGCAGTTTAACGCTCAGAAAACGATCCTCTATGCCTTAATTACCCGAGCCTTGCGCCTATCTGATCCCAATGCCAATGAGGCGGCTATTGTTCCCGGTGAGATTTATGTGGAACAGCCCTATCTGGTTGCTCTTTCCCTCGACTCGGGCGATCGCACTGATTTGCTAGAACTTCCCATCCAGCAGGATGTTCAGATGAGTCTATCGCCAGACAACTTCAGCATTTTGTTTGATCAGGTGACGCCTTCTGCCGAGGACGCTGGGAATCCCAACGTTCTGCGCGGGCAAGATGGGCGGGCGATCGCCGATAGTCAACTATGGCTGTTGCCCTTATCCCAGAATGACGATGGTGTGCCGGTACCCTTAGAGCCAGAACCGTTACTGTTGCCGGGGCTACGTCCTCGCTGGTTACCCTAGGGCAGCTCGACGACCTGCGGGGCAGGCGTAGAGGTATACAAACGGTCGTCTTGAACCAGGGTATGCACCTGCCATAGGGCGATCGCGTCCGGGTAATCTCGTCGGTAGTGACCGCCTCGGCTCTCGGTGCGAAAGGCGGCGCTTTTGAGGATGAGGCTGGCAATATCTAGCAGATTGCGCAATTCACCCCAGGTTTGCAGGGTGGCAATCTTAGAGGGATCAATGGCAATGGAGCTGTGGGATATCTGGGGCAAAGCGGTGTTGAGCAGCCATTGACTTAAGGCATGGTGATTAAACTGCTGGCGCAAAGCAGCGACTTGGGCGATCGCCTGATCGAGACTTGATTGCTCACGACAAATGCCCGCGTGACTCCAAACCCATTGCTGTAGATGCGATCTCCACTCATGGAAGTCCGATAGCGCTGCATCGATCGCTGCTGCCTCCTGTAGAGGTTGTTCATCCCCAGGGCGATCGCGCCAAGGGGGCGGCAAGGGCAGATGGGCCATGTTGTGGCCAAACACGACGCATTCCAGCAGGGAGTTGCTGGCTAGGCGATTGGCACCATGCACTCCGGTACTGGCGGTTTCTCCTACGGCATAGAGTCTAGAAATGGAGGTGGCGCTCTCTAAATTCGTCAACACCCCTCCCATCCAGTAGTGAGCGGCGGGAGCTACCGGGATCGGCTGGGTGAACACATCAATGCCATAGCTCTGGCAGCGCTGGATGATAGTGGGAAAGCGACGCTGAATCACCTCCGGTGCAATCGGGCGTAGATCGAGCCATACGTGAGGAATGGAGCGATCGCCACGCTGACTTGCCTGGATGGTTTGTTGCTGCAGATGTTGATAAATCGACCGGCTGACAATATCTCGGGAGGCCAATTCTCCCGCCGGATGATAGTCAAACATAAACCGATGACCGTGCTGATCGAGCAAATGGGCTCCTTCCCCTCGTACGGCTTCGCTGATCAAGAAATGGGGCGCGCCCAGTTTCATCAAGGCTGTGGGATGAAACTGCATAAATTCCAGATCCCGCAGGATTGCGCCAGCTCGCCAGGCCATGGCCACGCCATCACCGGTACTGGCTGGAGGATTGGTCGTTTGGGAAAAAACCTGCCCGCCGCCCCCGGTGGCCAATACCACCACGGCTGCTTCAATGGCTTGAAGGACGCCATTATGGAGAGCGATCGCTCCTTGGCACTCACCGGTCTCAGGATTCAGCCACAGATCAAACACGAAGGTGCCGGAGAGGACTTCTATATTGGGGCGTTGGTAAACATGGCGCGTTAGCGTCACCACCACTGCCCGCCCCGTGGCATCCGCTGCATGGAGCACCCGCGGCCGGCGATGGGCGGCTTCTAAGGTCAAGGCAGGGCGATCGCCGGATTGGTCAAAAGCGACCCCTAGCTCCAGCAACGATTCAATGCAGTCTGGCGCTTGGTTCACCAAATAGCGCACCGCATCTAAATCGCAAAGCCCTGCTCCGGCATTGAGCGTGTCTTCTAGGTGCAGTTGCACAGAGTCATCACTGGCGATCGCGGCGGCAATCCCCCCCTGAGCCCAGTCACTCGCCGACTGCAATAGCGTCTCTTTGGTAATCAACCCCACCCGGTAATGCCGGGGCAAACACAGTGCGGAATAGAGTCCGGCCGCCCCCCCACCAATCACCAAGACATCGAAACGCTGGGGCTGCACTTGTTGGGGCACGAGGGTCATCCTTGTTCAATGAAATCTTAAAGATATGTTAACGATGATGAATCTAACTGGAAACCCATAGCTATGGCCAGTTTAGTTAAGGCATGTCCTAAAATGTTCAAACCTTGGAGCATTTCCATGTTTTTTGGAGGCCTTAACCCATGGGGCTATGGGAGGTCATCAGATTGAGGCTGGATATAATCAAATGCCCATGCCGATACGACATGAGCATTCATGATGCTTATAGAACCTGGCTACTGGCTACAAAAGCAGGCGATGGAGTCGCTTTTCTGTTTTTAGAGCCGAGGAACATGGAATCGTGATGGGGGCAGACATGGCGTTAACCTGACCAACCTCTACCCCACATCAAACTACGTCAGCTAACAGGTCAGCCTCAAGCAGACTAACCGCCATACACTCCATTGTTGAAGCGATCGCCTCCTTCTACCAAGGCAGCATCTGGATCTGACACGGTGAAATTATCCAGATTGGCCTTCAAAATTTCAATTTGACGCTCGCTGAGCCCTGGCATTTTTAGCACATCCTCAACCGTCTCAAACGGTGCATTTCGGAGGATTTTGCTAGCAATGGTGGGGTATAAACCTGGGTATTGGGTAAATGCGCGAACGTTGGTGTTGTTAAGGTCGATCTTTTTGCCAAACTCGGTGGCGAGTTTATCATCAACAGAGTTTCTTAACTCGGCTGCTAAAACCGGTGATGACGTCCAGGATACAGGTGCCAGGTTGGCGGCAAACGCCGGCTGGGGCACTCCTAGCCAACTCAGGCAACTTAGCAACAATCCTACTATCATCAACGCGCCAACCAGTCGTTTCATGGGTTAGATCCCTCCCAGTATGAATTTATCGGCAATATATCAATTCAGTGTGATCACTTACAACGTCGCCTCTCTACTGGCAGCAACGCCGGCACGACCCAATGGGATTTACACCTCATGGGGGTGCGATCGCACTTAATTAGAGACTACCACTTTCGATCCCCCAATTTTTAAGGATTCCTGAAGGACTTTTAAGGAGCTTGTAGGTAGAAATCGATGAGAGCTGCTGAGATTCAAGGTGACCTCACCTAAGCTCTTAACGGTAGCCGTTGATTCGCAGGAATTTGTCTAAATCGGCGAAAAAACTGGCATAGGTAATGGTTGGTACGTCGTATCCTTTCAGCTCCACCTTGCGCTGCTGAAAGAGCTCAGTATGTTGCATCGACTCTGCTAGATATTTGTAGGTGACTTCGCCGAGGGCGACGTCCATGCCTATTTCCTTGGTTGCCGATTCAAGACGGAACGCAGCATTCACCGTATCCCCTAGGGCCGTATAGTCGGGGCGATCGCCGGTGCCAGTATTGCCAACCATGGCGTAGCCTGTGTTCACGCCAGCCCCCACTCGTACCGGAAAGGGTAAGGGATAGCGCTCGTGGAGCTGGCTGGTCATCTCATGGAGGGCGCTGAGAGCTTGGGCAATCCGAATCATTTCACTATGGTCCACTTCCTGGGATCCGTGAATCCAGACCGCCATAATGGCATCGCCGATATATTTATCAACCCAACTGCCATACTCCCGAATGATGTCTCCGGCGCGGCGAAACCAGGTGCCGATCACCTCCGACAGAATTTTCTCATCGAGCTGGCGTGTCATCACCGTGTAGTCTCGAATATCGACCACTAAGACCGAGATCAGCCGACGCACATGGAGGGTAGCTGTTGCTGTAAAGTCTTGGGAACTGTCACCTGCCTTTGCATCCGGAAGGGGATCGCTGGATGGACAGTAAAACTCAAGCTCGGTTTGCCCAAAGGTGAGGCCATCGCCATTCCGCAAGGTGACGGGCACGGTAACGCGTCGGCCGTTGACAAACGACCCGTTGCGACTGCCGAGATCGATCAGGTAGAAATCACCTGTCTCCATTTGCTGGAGCATGGCATGATTCCGAGAAATCCAGCGATCCGGCAACACAAAGTTGTTATCGTCTCCTCGACCTACAGTCCAGCAGCTTGTGCCAGTCAGAGAGAGATAACGGTTGCCGGACTCTGTCCGTAGGATGAGATGGGGAACAAGTTGTGAATCCACTACAGACAACTATAAAACCACTGAGCTATCCCTATGATGTATCCTAAGGCACCCGTCTGCGGTCAGCATGACATTCCATTAAGGTCAGAAGTCCAAGCCGTACCGACCGAAATTATAGTTCTGATCCGGAGGATTGTACGAACTGAGTTGGGGCATCTGCTTGGTATCGGGCTGACTCCCAGACTAAACTGTCTCAGAGTACTTCAATCATATCTTCACTCAGGCGGCGATCGCAGCGATCAAAAAGAGTCCGTCTACTAACAATGTACTGAGCACAGCCCCCCCAAACGCCCAAGTGTAGTGTCGTTGGAGATGTAGGGGCATGTAACCAACAAAGATCAAAATTCCCACAAGTGCCATGCCTAAGGCTACCCCCCATGGAGTAGTAATGCGAGCCAATGCACCCTGAAAGATGGAATGTAGCTCGTCGGGGTTAGCGCGCATCACCTGTCGCCAAGCCGGAACGACATCGCATAGATAAAAGTATAGGTCTGTGACGACCGTCCCAAAGAGGGAGCCTAGATAGAACCAACTGCCTACGATCGCCTGACGGCGCATTAAGCAAATCACAGCTAGGGGAAGGGCGATCGCTTCAATGGGAAGATGCCAAAGGGGCTCCCAGCGCATCCATCCCCAATAGATGGATCCGGCAAACCACGTCCAGGTAAAGCCCACCAGCAGGTCTCCCCAAAGTCGGGTACGCTCTCGCTGACAGAGCCATAGGGCTAGACCTAGCCATGCTGCTGTTAGGGCCATGCTCAGCTCAGGCTGCCAGCGCACCAAGGACGCTTGAAACAAAACCGGCACGGACACTAAAAAAACTGCCCCGAGGAATACAGGCCAGGGGGATGATAGGTGCCAGCTTGCTTTTGGACTTGCATCAACAAGGGGCAATGCCGAGTCAGTGGGCACTACGGCTTCAATGACATTGGTGTAAGGCTCTGTAGGAAACAAAGTTTTATTAAGCAGTCAGTTCATCTTTTTTAACGTATCACATCTATATCCTCTGGGGGGGCATCTTAACTACAAGTTCCAAAAGTTCTTGAGTTGCCCTCGGCTCATAGGCTATCTCCATTGAGCCAGGTTGGGATTGAGGAGCAGCATCTTTTTAGATTCTCGTCTAGCGGTCATCATCCCTAGGCGATCGCAAGATGTTCTCATAATCGCCATCAAGGCATGGTTGTTGATTCATGGTGATCAAGGCATAGTCATAGCTGACGCTAGAGGGGAAGAAATTCGAGGCATTACTGAATCGCGATAGGATTTGCGCTAGTGAGCCGTGAGTGAGACGCTCACACTAGCAATTCATTCACCATCAAGTCGTGGGAGCATCTTGCTCCCACGACTTGATGGTGTATCTTCATGCAGCAACACCAGATTCAAAACTCCATGATGCCTGCAGCGGCATTCCCATTGGCTGTCAAGCACCAAGGCAACGAAACAGCGTACATGGTCTCTCAGAGATCAGACGGTTTGCCGGAGATGGGTCTGCAGAAAAACCATGAAAATTGGAAAAAGTGTTGTCATGAAGGTTGCACCCTTACCCAAACTCCTGCCAGCATAGGGGCTGGCTAAAACCCATGGAGTTCGCTGATTAGTACACCTAGTCCTAGAACATCAAACCATACAAGCACAGGTATTGACCGAACCATGATGCATTTATCAATTTGGACACTGTCCAGTGGGAGCGTTGTTCAGCCCTTGGCAACAGAACCAGTTGCTGAGTCAGCGCCAGCGATCGCCGACCTAAGCATCATTCAATCGATGGTGCTTGGCGTTGTTCAAGGCCTGACAGAATTTTTGCCCATTAGCAGCACCGCTCACATTAAAGTTGTTCCGGTTGCCTTGGGCTGGGGTGATCCGGGGGTTGCTTTCACTGCCTTTATTCAGTTGGGCAGTATCCTATCGATTCTTTGGTACTTCTGGGGCGATTTGAGCCAGGTTGTTGTAGGCACCCTTCGCGCCATCAGAACCTCTAATTATGATTCCACGGATTTCCGTATTGGCTTGGGCATCCTTGTCGGTACTATTCCGATTGTGATTGGTGGATTAGCCCTCAAGATTCTTGTGCCCAATTTTGACAACTCTCCCCTACGCAGCATGGCAGCGATCGCCTTTGCCTCAATTGTCATGTCTCTGCTTTTGGCTTGGGCCGAGTATCAGGGCAACCGAAAACGCACTTATGAAGACTTAAGCACTCGAGATGGCATTTTGATGGGACTGGCCCAAACTCTTGCCCTCATGCCCGGTGTTTCCCGCTCTGGTTCTACCCTCACGGCAGGGCTATTGATAGGGCTGAACCGTCCGGCTGCTGCTCGCTTTTCATTTTTGCTAGGTGTTCCGGCAATTACCCTGGCGGGTGTAGTGGGCTTAAGGGATTTGATTGACGTTGGCTTTGAGGGTACTAGTATTGCGGCACTCATTGCTGGATTTATTACTGCAACGATCTCCTCATACTTAGCCATTGCCTGGCTCCTCAACTTTCTCAAGAAACACAGCACCTGGGTATTTGTGTGGTACCGCCTAGGGTTTGGGGTGATTATTTTAGGCTCCATTTGGATGGGACTAGTCGAAAACAGATAGCGCCGAGCCGTGCATCTACCCTTAATAAACAGGCTACTTGATAGGCTGACGGGTCTGATGGGGGCATCCAGGTTCGAGCAACTCCATCGGAACTTAGGCAAGTCTTGGTTTTACAGGGCGACGCTCTGTTGGAATGGGAGAACCAATGCCAAATTAGACCCGATACTAGATTCTACAACCGTTGACCAGCATAGAGTTTAAGAGTTTATTGCCCCCTAAAAAAGCTCTAGACCACCTTTTTTTTTGAGTAACCTCATAGAGCCCTAGAGAATTAAGCTTGTGATAAACAGCACTTGAAAAGATTACCTGATTGAGACTAACGAGACAGAGGCTCATTTCCATCCATAGACCTGGAAGTCCATATTTTCTTAATGTTTCAGTGTATGCGGTTTTACTTGATCCCCGGCTATTATTTATATGGATAGCTCTTTTTTCCTGGGCAAGTTTTGTACTTTTTGATATAGAAATTCATGCTTTCTATATGATCCCCCATTTAAGTTATTAGGTTTTCAATGGTTAGCCTTTATACAATTATTTGAGCATTTAGTGAGGATTAATAAAACCTAAATTTAGATCTTTAGACAGATGTTGTGCTATTGCTTCGATGTCATGATAAATTATGTCGGTTGTCTGCGATCCCCAATTGCAGGAGGCATAATGTTGGACATGGAATCAATGTAAGGGTTGCATCTTTAGGTTCGCTATCTTTCGGTCAAGACAGCCTATAAAAGATATGGTCTTTATAGGTTTTCTAAAGGCAGTAAGGTCTTGAATCTTTTTTCGCCTCGCTCAATTTAATACCCATTTTTCTCGGTATGACGGTTTAGGGCTAGGGGATGACACATCTCGCCATAGAAGAGTTCACGGAATGTGAACATTAATGTCGTGAAATTAGTGCCCTGGCTACAGTTCCAGTTGTTCATTGCACAAGTTTTGAGGAATCTTTAAAATGCAAGCCATTCAAATTATCCGTTGTCCGAATTGTGGCAGTCTGGCAGAACGTTTCCATGTTTTAGGGAGTCAAACGTTGCAAGTTCAAACCCAATGCGCGTCCTGCGACTACCTCATGATTACTTGCTCACAAACCGGCAATGTTGTTGAGGCCTATGCGCCAGGTCTTCCCATGCGGTCTTGAGTCTGTGGTCGCTAGTAGTTAGGCAAGAGTACCAGTGGACGTGAATCGATTCAGGTTGAGAAATCGTGCAATCTAAGTGCATAGGTAGAGGGAGATCCATTAGCTGTGGTGTAGGGTGCTATTAAGTTTGACCGTAGTCTACGTATCGTAAGGCTTTGATACGTTACGCTACTGCTCATGCATCGCATCCTGCACGACCCATTCATGGCATTTCCTACTTAGCACTATGGTTGGATGCCAGCTAGGATTGAGCTAGCGATCGCTTCCATGTACTGCTTTTCATCCAAGACTCCATGACGGCTGACACTGACTCTCCCTTGCCCAATGATGATGCTTCTGATGTAAACCCCTCTGAACCCGGTGATGGATCAGAGGGGTCAATGCTGTTAACGGATCCTCCGCATGAGGAGTCGCCTCGCTCTGCAGCTACATCAGAAGCACTGCCGCCCCCCATCCCATTGGCTGAGCCTAGGGTAGCCCCCCTGCTGACCAGCGACTCGTTGCCATCCCGCACAGTCCTCTTTGCCATTGCTCTATCTGTGGCGTTCCTTAGCCTGCTGATTAACAGCGCCATCTTAGGGGTAGCCAGCGCAGGAATTCTATTGATCCTGTCCATAACGGTGATAGGGCCAGCGCTGTATGACGTGGTTGCTAATGTTCTATCGCCTCAGCAGCGATCGCTCTTATTGGCAACGGCCAGCCTCATCCTTGCCCTAGGAATGCTGCTGCGGTTTGCGGCATGGGGGCAGAGGATCTCTCGCTGGGCGGCCACTCAGGTGAACTGGGAAGCGGTGGGAGCGTTGGGAGATGCTTTTGGAGCCTTAGGACAAATCTTAATCGCCGTGCTGGCGGTCTATATTGCTTGGCGGCAATATGTGATTTCTAAGGATTTGACGATTCAGCAAAATACGATTACTCAACAGCAAACCATTGATTCCTACTTTCAAGGCATTTCCGATCTAGTGCTGGATGAAGAGGGGCTGCTGGAAGATTGGCCCCAAGAAAGAGCGATCGCTGAAGGACGCACTGCCGCCATCCTTAGCAGTGTTGACGCTGGCGGCAAGGCCAAAATTGTTCGTTTTCTGTCCCAATCACGATTATTGACACCTCTGAGGCGCGATCGCCGTTTAGGACGCGCCATTCTTGACGGAGCTGGCGGTTATCAAGAGGATCGAGCTGAAGGTGTGCGGGTGATTGATCTAGGCGTCATGCTAGCTGGAGCCAATCTATCTGGCAGTGATCTCCGGTGGACTGACTTGAGCGAAGTCAACCTCATTCGCGCCAATCTGAGTCACTGCGATTTTGTCAAGACCAACTTTGCCCGTACGATTCTCTGCGATGCCAACCTCACGGGATCAGATCTCATGGGTGCCCGTCTCTACTATGGCTCTGCAGCAACAGCCACCCCCCGCACCCGCAGCGATCGCCCCAACTATCAGACGGGAGCTTTCACCGGAGCCGTGATCGAAAACGCTAACTTCAGCCAAGTCGCTCGCCTATCAGACGAACAACGCTACTACTGCTGTGCTTGGGGCGGTAGCAAAACCCGTGCAACCGTACCGGGTGGATGTAACGGTATCCCCAACCTGCTGGGGCGTTAAAGCTACACCAGCTCATAAAAGGTATCTTGAGCCTCTGCTTGCAAGGCTTCTAGATCTTCCTCCGAG
>DATNRH010000598.1 GCA_036703605.1 Candidatus Obscuribacterales bacterium
CGCCACAACATCAGAGGATATCGCGATCTACAGATTGACGACAGTGATCAACCTAATCTATATGCGATCGCAGAGGGATAAGATGAGCAAGATGCGCACGATCTTGATTGTAAATAAATAGTGTGCATCGAAGCGGATTTGATATCAATCTATTATCCAGATGGTGAGCTAGATTGGATATCAGGAACCCATAGAGGGCAGATGGGTAGAACCGGTTTGGGTGATTTTCTGAATGGCATATTGGGTGGATGCAGCACCGGGAATGGCAGGACGGGTAGCATCTATCCACTGGAACACAGCGCGGCGACGGACAATTTCGGTACGCAGGTCATCCGCTCGAATGAGTTCAATGCGGCTGGGTACGGGCCCCCAAGCAAAGCGTACGCACTCCACTTGGCTAGGATGACGCTGGCGCAGGAGGGCATAGGCGGCTTCTGGTGCGGGTATGACGGGCTGGGCAACAATCTCCACAGTCAGGACGACGGGTTTTGGAGCTAATAGGGCGATCGCTCTCTCATCTGGTCCCTTATCTTGAACGATGAGCTGAAATTCTAGAGTATTGCCTGGCAGCAGGGTCGCAGGGCGATCGCTCCCATCTCGATACACTAACTCAGCTAGGGAAAATTGTAGTAACTTCTTAGCAGCCAGGTCAGTCAGAGATATGGTTTTTGGCTGAAGCGGCGTAGGCACGCCATTGCGAATCCAGTTAATAGATAGTGTGGCCTTGCCGTCCGCGTTATCATCCCAGTCATAGCGGATGGCTAGGGAACTGTCAGGATTATATTCGGTGCGATCGCAGGATAGCTGAACGGAGTGACTCACCGGCTCAGATTGTCCGCCTGCAGGAATGAGCAGTTCCT
Source organism: Candidatus Obscuribacterales bacterium (assembly GCA_036703605.1). NCBI lineage: Bacteria > Bacillati > Candidatus Melainabacteria > Candidatus Obscuribacterales > Candidatus Obscuribacterales bacterium. The sequence continues at coordinate 861 of DATNRH010000598.1, forward strand.
GAGTGGCATGGCCTGCGGAGGATGCTAGTTGGCGGTTATACTCTGGATCTTCGAACTGGATAAAATAGGGTTCTAGGGGAAGGGGAATGCGATCGGGGTCGGTGATACGTAGGGGAAAGCTTAGCACTTGGTGAAATCCAGTCATTCCGCTGGCATCAGGGGGCGTTACGCGTGCTTCTAACACCAAGCGATCGCCCGATTTACGATCGCGGAGGAGGTCTTGGAGGCTGGGGGTTTGATCATCTGTGGGAGATTGAGGAGTATAGGTTCCAGAGGATGTATCTAGGTTTGTGTAACTCAGGATGCGATCGCCAATGTTCAGTTGGATATTAATTGTCCAGTTTGTGATGCTGGCCGCGACGTCACCCAGATTGTGGATACTAAAGCGCACTATCCCATCCCATTCCACGCCAATCTGCCCCTGCCAAGGAGACTCTAGAATCATCTCCAGTCCTTGGGCTGTCCGAATTAATAACTTATCTTTGTTGATAGATGCAGCAAAGAAGGCGTTGTCAGAAGGGGTTGTCCGAATCGTTGCGCCCTGATTAATTTG
>DATNRH010000599.1 GCA_036703605.1 Candidatus Obscuribacterales bacterium
GGTTTTAGCAGCGTTCACGCAGCCTTTTGGTCAAGACCAAGGCAGATCTCTGGAACCGGTACTTTGGTGGAGATCAGCCCATTTTTCGGTTCTTGTCCTGCCACAACTCCAGCAGCGCCAAAGCAAGGACAGCAACTCCAAGCACCAGATGGATTGCCATTAGAACACCGCCATAGGAGAAGATGAACGGCGAAGCAATCACCCACACTCCGCAGAGTCCTTCTAGAAGCTCCTCCCAGCGCTGCAAAGCGTCTCGCTCAATGAGAGCGATGGCCGCTATTAGCACGCCGAAAATCCCAGAGTTGATTGCTACAGCGGGGTTGTCGAAGGATCCAATTGCTAGCGGGGAAAAGAGAAGCAAAACACCCGCGCCGGCGGATGCGAAGTCCTCCCATCCCCGATGCTCTGACATCCACCATTCATGCGAACGAATCGACATAACATGCCCTCCATTCAGTGCCGCATGATCGCGGTCACTCTGCCCGATAGAGGGTCATGTTATTGCCATCCACCCCCTAGCGGGCGTTGATGACGTACCTCGTAGATAAATGGCGTCGCGGTAACTGCTCTGCAAGATCCTAGAGGGCCTTCACCCATGCGCTTCATCTCGAGACATCGACTCCTGCGCATGCGTTAGGCGTCGGTACCCAGTTATCTCGATTTTGCAGGCGTCAATGCAGGATCAACTCCAGAACTGCGGCTGTTCCAACAAACACCATACCCGCAGCAAGCACCATCGAGATCATTGAGAGAGACAACCCACCCGCTAGCCAATAGCCGTCTCGTTCACTGAGACCCAACGCAAGTAAGATAATGGAGAGGGCTGGAAGCCCGTTTGCGAAGGGGATGGGAAGGAACAAAAAGATGGCGAGGAAAAGCGTAGCAAAGCCAATGATGCGTTCGGCCAAGAGGTATGAAGTCGGCCACCAGCGCGGTTTTGCAAGGCGTTCAATCCACTCCACGTAGGGCACTGAAACCGTCACTATCCGGCTGAAGGTGGTGCGCTCGATGGAGCGATCAGCCACAAACCGTGGGAGCCAGACATCGGATCTGCCCGCGACAAGCTGCAGGGCAAGCACTATCAGCGGCAGCCCTGTGAGAACGGAGGATCCGGTAACGAAGAAGAACAAGTTTGGCAA
>DATNRH010000600.1 GCA_036703605.1 Candidatus Obscuribacterales bacterium
AAGCGATTTGAGAGCGAGACAGCACAGCAGGCGATGGAGCTATGACAGGCGACTACTACCTACTCCGTACTGACGAGCAAAAGGCTAATGCTGCCGCTGCTGTATCGCTGTGCAAGGTTGATAGAGAGAAGCCGTCTTGTGTCCTGATCAAGCCCTATGACTCAGACCGAAGCCTCGCCCAAAACGCACTGGCGAGAATGTGGGCTAACGAGATATCGAAGCAGGGCGGCGAGTATACCCCCGCTCAAATCCATGACAGATGCAAATACCGCTATGGAATTCCGATCATGGTGGGGGATGAAGTGTTTAACAAGTTCTGGAATCGGGTGTTATCGACACAGCCGACCTATGAAGAAATCGTTGACGAGATTATGCCGGTCACTCCTGTTACCAGGCTGATGACTGTTCCGCAGATGGCCCAATACCTGACCGATATGGAGAGGGAAAACGGGACGCGATACAAACTAACCAGCCCTGCAATGTATGGGCTTTGAGGTGAGAGATATGAGGCGGTTATTTTCTGTATTGGTTGTGATCGCGGCGATATGTGTTGGTTGTTTGTGGGGCGGCATTTTCAGCCATGACACAGCCTTTTGGAAAGGGGTTGTCTCTTGGGTGCTGATCTGGGGCGCTATAGATTTTTATAGCTACCAGAAGGGGCAAGGGATTGAGAAATGTTTATGCCAGAAGAAATGAAAATGCGCCAGCTACTCCGAGAGGCTAAGTGCCCCAACTCCTGCAATCAGGGAGTGCTGAAGTTACCGCGCCGCGAGGAATTCGGGCAGAGGGCTGAGTTTTGCAAATGGTGCTGGTCGAGAAAGGAGATATTGCGTGAAACCTAATTGGAAGTCGGCCCCGAAGTGGGCGAATTACCTGGCGATGGATGAGGATGGCACCTGGTGTTGGTTCGAGCGCAAACCAACACGATTCAGTAATTTATGGGATGCGGAGGGAAGATTCGAGCGGGCGAAGACAGCTACAGGAAGGTGGAGCAAAACCCTGGAGGCACGCCCAGAGTGAAGCGTAAAACCATAGCCCAAGAGGTAGACGCAGCCGCCACGCTTTTACAGAAGCTGGTGAGGCTCGTTGCCGCTGACGATAACGGGCTGGTTCAGTGTGTTACCTGTAACAAGTGGGCGCACTGGAAGGATATGCAAGGCGGTCACTTCATAAGCAGAAGGTCTACCAAATGGAAGCTGGTAGAGGAAAACGTGCATCCCCAATGCCCAGGCTGCAATGTCTTTCTGATGAATCACGGCAACGGAAAGCAAATCTATACCGCATGGATGATTGATTACTACGGGCGCGAACTG
>DATNRH010000601.1 GCA_036703605.1 Candidatus Obscuribacterales bacterium
ACTATCAAGATTATTTTGGGCAAAGGTACGACTCTAAGCGGTCGCCTGTTGCTGTACAACTCTCTTGATATGACCTTCCGCGAACTGAAGCTGCGCCCCAACCCGGTGCGTCCGGTGATCGACGGCTTGATCGATTACGAAATGTTCTGTGGTATTCCCCAGGCTAAGGCAGAGGAGGCTAAGCAGCAAATGGCGATTCCTGAAATGACGGTGCAGGAGCTTAAGGCGCTGCTGGATAGCGGTGCAGATGATTTTGTGCTGCTGGATGTGCGCAATCCCAATGAGTACGACATTGCCCAGATTCCGGGATCGGTGCTGGTGCCGCTGCCGGATATCGAAAATGGCGATGGCATTGCCAAGGTGAAAGAGGTGCTCAACGGACATCGCCTGATTGCCCACTGCAAGATGGGCGGGCGATCGGCCAAGGCGCTGGCGATCCTGAAGGAATCTGGCATTGAGGGTACCAATGTGAAGGGCGGTATTCAGGCTTGGAGCCGAGAAGTGGATGCATCCGTGCCGGAATATTAAGCATTCCTGGGACTGAGTTTTGCCATGGGTGTCGTGGGACTGGCTCTCCATCGCTGCTGCTCGGGCTGACGTTGGCATATTAATCCTGTTCGGCACTTTATCCTCAAGGGGGAGGTGGGTCATCTGCCTCCCCCTTGTCGTTGGGTTGAACCGTTGTCTGTTGGATTCCCCCGAGCTTGCGGTTAGATTAGGAAAACGAATCCCGTTGTTTCCCTTCCAAGTCCTTTCTAAATACGTCTGAGAAAGCCATGACCTCTGCTGCCCCCGCCCCGACAATTCTCTGGCGACAAGTGATTACCCTGGCGACGGTTCAGGCGATCATTTCCTTGATGTGGGTGATCTATGGAGCCTACATGCCTGATTTGTTCGCCCAAATGGGCTTGCCGGGGGAGGCGATCGCGCTTTTGTTTATGGTAGAAAGTGGGATTGCGATCGCTGTCCATCCCATCGCCGGCAGCTTGTCCGATCGCAGTTTGCATTGGCTAGGTACACGCTTTCCGATTATTTCCAGCGGTGTGGTTGCAGCCGCGACGATATTTATCCTGATCCCAGCCTTGGCGATCGCTGGTGGGGCAGCTTTTCGCTGGAGCCTGATTTTTCTGTTGGTGGCCTGGGCGATCGCCATGACCTTGTTCCATAGCCCGATTGTTTCGCTGCTGTTCATCTATTCCAGCGTGCCCCAGTTGCCCTTGGTGGCCAGTTGCCTCATTTTTGCCCAGCAGCTTGTAGGTCTAGCCAAACCCTTGGTAGAGAGGGGGCTGCTGGCCCTGGGCCCCTTGGTGACCTTTTGGGTGGCATCCATGGTGCTCTTGGGAGCGTCCTTTGTGTTGCGACGAATTACCCCGCCGGCGGCACCGGTGGTGCAGATGCGATCGCCGGGGTGGCGGCCGCTGACGTTCATTGGTCTGGCCGGGTTGACCATTGGCTGGGGCACGCGATTGGTGATGGGGAATATTCCTAAATTTGTGCTTAGTCTGCAGCCAGATTTCAATGGCGATCGCTTGATGTTCTTCGTCGCCTTGGGCTTGGCGGCCGCGACGTTGCCTGCGGGCTGGTTGGCGAGGAAAATCGGCAATCGCCCGATCCTCATCCTGGGCTTAGCCACCACGATTATCCTCTCCCTGCTGCTCATGGTGCCGAGTTCAGGACTACGGATTGTTTGCGCAGGATTGCTTCCCCTCAGCCTCAGCAGCATTTTCAACGGAGCCTTTCCCTTTGCCCTCACCCATGTTCCCGGTGAGCGCGCGGGGCTCGGTATCGGCATGTATCTAGCCGGGACAGCGGCGGCCGCTGTGTCGTTTGGTTGGCTGATCCCGACCCCGGAGGCCCTGGCACCAGAGTTCTTGGCAATAGTGGGGGCGATCGCCCTTGGGCTTTGTATTGGCTGTGTGGTGCTCACCCCCGATCCCCCGCCGCCCTTAGCCCAACCGTCTTAATGCGCAGATCATCCTAGGGTCAACTTTTTCTGGGATGGCCCATTCTTGGGATCTGTTTCATGGCCTAGGTTTCTAAGCCTGTACCAGGGGGTGGATGGCTTGAGCGATCGCAGTCTCTGGCAAAAAGGCTGAGTTATCCAACTCTACATCCCACGGTGCTGTGACAGCCGCCGCATAGGCATTAATCTGGCGGAGACGTGCTTCTGACACGGGTAGGTGGATAGCAGCATCCCGCGCTTTTACCCGTTCTAGGCAGGTTTCAAGTGGTGCATAGACGCGTACGAGCACCACCCGAAAGTGTTGCCTAATGGTGGCCATAAGGTCTGAGAAAGTTTGCGCTGTGCCTGTAGATTCAATACAGAGCGTTGGGTGGATCAGCGCTAGTTTGTCCAATTGATCCAAAACTAGCTGAAACCCTTGGTGCTCCATTGCAATGCCGTTCAAGTCTGGTTTTTGACGCAGCAGGTCGAGGAAGATGCTCTCAATGTTGAGAAACTTGATCTTCAGATGCGACTCTAAAGCAGTCCCAATGAATGTTTTACCTGCTCCTTTCGGGCCAACTAGGATGAGTAGCGTACAGGTACGGGTATTAGAGGATGAATACATCGCCATCTGTAAACGTGCATAGGGGGTTTCTACCCTAGCATTCGCTAAGGATGGCAGTGGGGCTGCGATCAAAAGCAGTGGATGGATTTTCCCAACGTCTCTCCCCCTGCCTACAATAATCAGAGAAGCTCATCTCACACATGCACGGACGTTTCCCTGGTTATGGCTTTCTCTTCCATTGTGCGGGCCCTGGGGCGATCGCCCCTCACCCAAGAATTTGTCACTAAACTCCAAAACCATCGCCATCTCTACCTCAACGGTGTAGCGCGATTGCCCAAGGGGTTAGTAGCTTCCGCCCTCGCCCAAGCTCAAAACCAACCGCTTTTGGTGGTCACTGCCACCTTGGAAGACGCCGGCCGCTGGGCGGTGCAGCTTGAGGCCATGGGCTGGCAAACGATGCATTTCTACCCCAGTTCCGAAGCCTCGCCCTACGAACCCTTTGATCCTGAGTCGGAAATGACTTGGGGGCAGCTTCAGGTGTTGGCGGATTTGGTGGGGCTCCAGCATCAGCCCCAGTCGTCTCTAGCTATTGTGGCCACGGAGCGATCGCTTCAGCCTCATCTGCCTCCCAAAGCGGCCTTCGAGCCGTTTTGCGTCACCCTGCAGCAGGGGATGGACATTAACCTTAAGGATCTGAGTGGTCAGCTAGCGCGGCTGGGCTACGAGCGGGTGCCGTTGGTGGAAACGGAGGGGCAGTGGAGCCGTCGGGGAGACATTATCGATGTGTATCCGGTGGCGGCGGAGCTGCCGGTGCGGCTGGAGCTGTTTGGCGATGAGCTGGATAAAATTCGCGAGTTTGACCCTGCCACCCAGCGCTCCCTCGACAGCATTCCCCAACTGGTGTTGACGGTGACCACCTTTGCTCCCATCGTGCTAGAGCAGTTGCGGCAGTTGGGCAGCGATCAGGAGGTGCTGTCGCCCTACCTATCGCCAGATGAGCTGGAGCCGGTGGAAACGGGCCATACCCTGGAAGGGGCGCGCCGGTTTCTGGGGCTGGCCTTCGATCGCCCGGCCTCGCTGCTGGATTACCTGCCGGAGACGACCCTGATTGCCGTGGATGAGCCGGACCAGTGCCGTGCCCATAGCGATCGCTGGCTGGATCATGCCGATGATCATTGGCATGAAATGTTTGGCAACCATGCCGCGCCCCTGCCGAAACAGCATCGCTCGTTTGATGCATCTCTGGAGGCGATCGCTGTGTTTCAGCACATCGATCTCAGTGAAATTGCGGAGGAGGGCCAGGGGGTAAACTTAGCCAGCCGTCCGGTGCCCACCCTGCCCCACCAGTTTGGCAAGCTCGCGGAGGTCTTGCGTCAGGAACGCGATCGCCGCTTTGGCATTTGGCTGGTGTCGGCCCAACCGTCGCGATCGGTGGCATTGCTGCAGGAGCATGACTGTCCGGCCCAGTTTGTCCCCAATCCTCGGGACTACCTGGCCATTGATAAGCTGCAAACCCAGCATATTCCCGTGGCGGTGAAATATTCCGGCTTGGCGGAGCTAGAGGGCTTCATTTTGCCGACCTTCCGTCTGGTGCTAGTCACCGATCGGGAGTTTTTTGGCCAGCATACCCTGGCCACCCCCACCTACATCCGCAAACGCCGCCGCGCCGCCTCGAAGCAGGTGGATCCCAATGCCCTGCAAACCGGTGACTTTGTGGTGCATAAAAACCATGGCGTGGGGCAGTTTCTCAAGCTAGAAAGCCTGAGCATTAATAACGAGATTCGCGAATACCTGGTGCTGCAATATGCCGACGGCCTGCTGCGAGTGGCGGCGGATCAGGTGGGCTCCCTATCGCGCTATCGCAAGGCCGGTGATGCGGCTCCCCAGCTCAATAAAATGAGCGGCAAGGCCTGGGAACGCACTAAGAGCAAGGTGCGCAAGGCGATCAAGAAAGTGGCCGTCGATCTGCTGAAACTCTATGCCCAGCGGGCTGACATGCAGGGTTTCCCCTTTCCTCTCGATATGCCTTGGCAGGAGGAAATGGAGGACTCCTTCCCCTACCAACCTACGACGGATCAGCTCAAGGCCACCCAGGATATTAAGCGGGATATGGAAAGTCCGCGTCCGATGGATCGCCTGGTCTGTGGGGATGTGGGCTTTGGTAAAACCGAGGTGGCCATCCGCGCCATTTTCAAAGCCATTACCGCTGGCAAACAGGTGGCGCTGCTGGCTCCCACAACTATTCTGACTCAACAGCACTACCATACCCTCAAGGAACGGTTCGCCCCCTATCCCATTCAGGTGGGTCTGCTCAACCGCTTTCGCAGTGCTGAAGAACGCAGAGATATTCAACGACGTCTGGCTACGGGAGAACTGGATGTGGTGATTGGGACGCACCAACTGTTGGGTAAGGGCGTCACCTTCCGCGACTTGGGATTATTGGTGGTGGATGAAGAACAGCGGTTTGGGGTGAACCAAAAGGAAAAAATTAAGGCGCTGAAAACCCAGGTGGATGTGCTGACTCTGTCGGCAACGCCCATCCCCCGTACCCTCTACATGGCCCTGTCTGGGGTGCGGGAAATGAGCCTAATTACCACGCCGCCGCCCTCCCGCCGGCCGATTAAGACTCACCTATCGCCCTACAATCCGGAAGTGATGCGTACGGCTATTTGCCAGGAACTGGATCGGGGTGGGCAGATTTTCTACGTGGTGCCTCGGGTGGAGGGCATTGAGGAGGTGGCCGGTCGCCTGCGGGAGATGGTGCCCAGCGCTCGGATTGCGATCGCCCATGGTCAGATGGTGGAAAGCGAACTGGAGGCCACCATGCTGGCCTTTAGTAGCGGCGAAGCAGAAATTCTCGTTTGTACGACCATCATCGAATCGGGCTTAGATATTCCTCGGGTGAATACGATTTTGATTGAAGACGCCCAGCGCTTTGGTCTATCCCAGCTCTACCAGCTTCGCGGCCGGGTGGGGCGGGCGGGCATCCAAGCCCATGCCTGGCTGTTTTACCCCAAGCAGAGTCAGCTTACGGAAACGGCCCGCAAGCGCCTGCGCGCCATTCAGGAATTTACCCAGCTTGGCTCAGGCTACCAATTAGCGGTGCGGGACATGGAAATTCGCGGGGTGGGCAATCTGCTGGGGGCGGAACAGTCGGGGCAGATGGACGCCATTGGGTTTGACCTCTATATGGAGATGCTGGAGGAAGCGATCGCTGAAATTCGCGGTCAAGACATTCCCCAGGTGGACGACACCCAAATTGATCTCAACGTCACGGCCTTTGTCCCCGCCGACTATATTCCCGACCTTGATCAAAAGATGAGCGCCTATCGAGCCGTGGCCGCGGCCCAGTCTCGTCGCGAGCTGACTCAAATTGCCGCTGACTGGAGCGATCGCTATGGCCCTCTCCCCGGTGCCACCCAGCAGTTGATTCGAGTGATGGAGCTCAAGCAAATTGCCAAGGGGCTGGGCTTTTCCCGCATTAAGCCAGAGGGCAAGCAGCATGTGGTGCTGGAAACCCCCATGGAAGAACCGGCCTGGCGACGGCTGCAGGAAAACCTCCCCGACCATTTGCGATCGCGCTTTGTCTACAGCAGCGGCAAGGTGACGGTGCGGGGGCTAGGGGCACTGAAGGCCGAGCAGCAGCTTGAAAATCTGGTCACTTGGCTCTCTAAAATGCAGGGTGCCTTGCCGGAGTTGGCCCTAGTGTCGTCTTAATCCCAGGATCTAATCACTATGACTAAGTGTTTAGTACTCTGAGAGTTTCTAGTACTCTGAAGCGGAAGTAACCCGCCTAGGAGCTAAGGTGGAAACCCTTGTGTGCCCTAGACTTCCTTGTCGTTCTTCTGTCTTCGTTTTTCTATCTTCGTTCTTCTATCTTGCGTTACTAGGGGCGATCGCTCTGTCCCGCCAGTTGACAAAGAAGAGTGGCCGAGAGGATGGCCGCGGCTCCTAGGATGCCCTGAATGCCCAAGCGTTCGTTGATCACCACAAAGGCAAAAATCGATGCCCATACGGGCTCTAGGGTATAGACAATCGAGGCTTGGCTGGCACCTACAAACCGCTGTCCCCAAGTTTGCAGGACGGTGGTGAAGGCGGTGGTAAAAATCCCTAGATACATGAGGGCAGGCCAGGGGAGATTTGGCCAACTGCTGGGCATGAGATACTCAGCTTGCCCTAGGAAGACCCAAAGGAGGGCGATCGCTGTGGTGCCCCAGAGCTGGGCTGCGGTCAGGGTGAGGGCATTAAACGACGGCGTGTGGACTTCGAGCCGCCAAATGTAGAGGGTATAGGACAGGGCAGCGCCCAGTGTCCATAGATCGCCGAGATTGGGTGGGGTGCCGTCGTAGGACAAGAGCCCAACTCC
>DATNRH010000602.1 GCA_036703605.1 Candidatus Obscuribacterales bacterium
GGACACCAAGATGTTGAACTTAACAGACGCCGAGGTAGAACGGCTAATGCAGTACCGGGGCATCTTTGGTGAGACCCTCCTCGTCGCGAACGCCTATGGCCGCAACTCTCTTGAGCACTGGATAGCGCCTATCTATCAACAGGTTATCGTTTTGGGGAATCTTGCCTTCTTAGAGGTATGCTCATACCCTCCCCCTCCTTCCCCTTTGCTCACCTGTAGGCCTTTTTGGCTTCCAGTCAGATATCGAACACCCTCTTTACGGAGGTAGCAAAGCGATATAAGCAAGAAAGCGGTGGAAGCCACCAGCGGGCAATGCGGGACTTTTTGGAGTACTTAGATGATGCCTACCTCAAAGACGACCTTCTCAAGGATCTCCAACTACCCTCCCAATAATAATAAACTTGATGTACAGATGTGATTGATATTTTATGAAACTAGAAGCATGGTTAATCGCTATTGCCATTGAGAAGCTTTGACGAGGCGGGATATCTGGCCTGGACTTCAGGTTGTGCAAAGTCGCTATCCACCGCTAGGCGTTCGCGCAATAGCCTCAGCAAATGGACCTTATAGGCTTTCTGAATGGACTCTTTCTTTAGCGCTTTGGGTAGCTCATCTCCCGCTTCCTTGCCCTTAACAGACTTGAAAGCTGCCTGCAGTTGACGGGGAAGTCTATCTTGTCCGGGGTTGTTGGCCTGGATGTGAGAACAGGCAATCATGAAGCGCAAGGTTAGGCATCAAGACAGGGCGGGGGCACACCGTATACAGTAGATTTCATGTGGGAGGCAAGGAATGATGGCAGGGTTAATTCGGTTTCTGATGTTCAGAGCGCACGAGGAGAGGGAGCAAGAGGTGGTACCTGTCTTTTAGCCGTTGATGTATAGGATGCGGAGAGGCCCCGGCGGTTCGGCTGTGCGGCTTGCCTCGCAGTGTCTCGCTCAATGGTTGATGCCCATGACCCTGCGTTGCCTAGATTAGGTGGACTAGCTTGCACTTCGACAGAGTACACATGGAAGCTAAGCGA
>DATNRH010000603.1 GCA_036703605.1 Candidatus Obscuribacterales bacterium
AAGAGCTCACACATTCCATATTCAGCTTCTGGTCATGATACTCAAACACATGACTGAGGGGCTGGTCCCCTACTTCCACAGGTTCTTCCTTTTCTGAAATGATAACATACAACAACAAGGTGTGCAGCCAGCTGCGTCTTGCACAAAGACATCACCACCACCAGTGAGGTCCTACCAGCCTTGGACACGGAGCCGGTTGGCCTCAAAGGTCTCACGGGACAGAGCCTTGGTGAGGTAGTCTGCATCCTGGAGCTGTGTCTCTACACGGAGGACTTGGATCTCGGGGTCACCACCATCAGTGGGCTTCACATGCGACCAGAAGTGGTGCCACTTAACCAAGTAGTGACGGGTGCGGTTGGTGATGCGCTGGTTGACAGCCAGCTGAAGGGCAGCATTGTTATCCTCAAACACTCTAGAGGAGATAGAGGCAAGCTGGGGCTGTGGGAGGCCCAAGCCATGTGCGACCTCAAGGAGGAGCCTACGGAGGGGAATCAGGACTCGCATGCAGGCACTCAGGGCAGCATACTCACTCTCAGCAGTGGAGAGAGTGATCTCAGAGATGAGCTGGGACTTCCAGATAATTGGGCAGCCACCGAGCTTGATGATGTACCCCATCCTGGACTTGACACTGGAGGGATCATCAGGGGTCTCAACACCAAACAGGCCAGCAAAGTCAGCATCACAGAAGGCTTCCAGAGCCAACAGACCGGTGGGCTTGACAATGGTGCCCTGGTCTCTGGAGCCCTTGAGGTACCGGATGATGGTCTTCACAGCCTTAGCATGGGTCTCCCTTGGAGCATGGGCAAACCGGGCGACCTGGGATACAGCAAAGGCAATGTCAGGTCTAGTGTTGGTGGACAGGTAGATCAGCATTCCCACCACCGACCGGTAGTTCCAAGGACCCTGGAAGAGTGGGCCATCTTCATCCTTGCTAAGGGCTGCCTTAGCGGCTGGGGTCTTGTTGGGATTGCAGTCTCCCATTCCAACAGCTTCAACGATCTTGTCCACTAGTCCAGGTTGGGTCATATTGAAAGAGCCCTCAGCAGAGTCATGCTCAAACTTGATACCAAGGTAGGAGGTGACAGACTCTTCAACGGTGAAAGAAAAACCCAATTCCTTGAGCTTGGCAAAGATGGCATCAGCAATAGACTTGGTCCTAACAACCATTAGGATATCATCAACCCAGGTAACAAGGATTGCTCCATCTTTATAGAAAACACATCTGTCGTGGGGACTTCGCTTAAGCTGTAGATCAGGACCCATTAGTGCAGTCGCCAAGTGTTCTTGCCAGAGCTTGGGAGCTTCAGAGATACCATAGAGACTCTTCTTCAGGCGGAGGATGGTCCTGGCCTTGCTGTTGTTGTTGGCCTGAAACCCACGGGGAAGATGGATCCAGATAGGTTCAGGGAGAATAGCTTGGACAAAGGCATTAGAGAAGTCGCAGCAGCAGGTGTACCAGTCTAGCGTCAGACTGAGAACCAGAAGGAGGCGAACGGAGGACCAGGCAGCAACCTGACTGTGGCTGTCAACATCTCCTTCTTGCAAGTCACCCCTCACACAATAGCGCATCTTCCGCTTAATGATAGAGCCATCAGGCCGGCGCTTGACTTTTCCAGCCCAGGTGCCAGGGAGAATCTTGGCTTTGGCATCACTGATAGGTACTTCTTCCCATGTTCCATGTGCCTCAAGTGCAGAGATCTCTGTCTGGGCAGCAGCTATCCATTCCTCACGATGTTCATCAGCCATGCACTCATCCCAGGTCAAGGTGTCTGGGTCATTGGAAGAGGCGGCGGCTGCAATGGGGCCAGTCCAGACAGTGGGGCACTGGGACTTAAGGTGGCCAAACTGACCACACCAGGAGCACTTGGTATCAAAATCCATCAGGGCGGTGTTGACTGAGGCCAGGCGGCCACTGCGTCGTGGGCCAGATTCAGGGGATGGAGTAAGGGGCTTGCTGTAGTACTTGCCAGCCTTGTTGAAGTCCTGGAGCACTTGAACAGCCCGAGGTAGCTTTTGATTGGGGGATGGAGGGCCACCAACTGTAGGTGAGGGACTGGGAGCTTCAAGCTTCACTGGAGTGTGGGATTCAGAGGCTGGAGGGCTAGATGGAGGTGGAGGATTCGGCGGTGCCACTGTCATGGCTGGTTTCTCCCTCTGTGGGGGTGCCCTCGAAGCTGGAGGCTCCCTCATAGGGGCAACTGGCTCCCTCATAGGGGCAACAGGCTCCCTCATAGGGGCAGGAGAGGGTAAACCCACATCAACAGGAGGTGCACCAGGGGCACAACTGTGGTCCATGGCAGAGGCAACGGCATCACGGCGGGCGAGGAGCTGAGACTCAGAGGCAGTGACTGGGGCACTCTCTGATGCATCATCGCAGTCAACATACTGGTAGGCAGAGTCACCAAA
>DATNRH010000604.1 GCA_036703605.1 Candidatus Obscuribacterales bacterium
GCAACTCCTGCCACAGCCCTCCAATCAGGGCATCCTTTTCGGCGTGGCTTAGGTCATCGAGAGGGGGTAGTTCCTTCATGGCAAAAGTTTATCATCTTCTGTCAAAGACCTGCTGAGGTCAACCTAGTTGAGCAATTACGAATCGCGCAAGTCATTCTTAGTCATACCACAGCCCCAGCAGCTCCTTATGACCGGACAGATTGACCCCTAAGGCTAGGTGGATGGCCTTGTTGATCACCCGCCCGTCCTGACGCACCTTGACCACCAGGGCGTCGAAATAGACCATTGGGTATACCGCATCAAGACTCCGATTCTACCAGGCTTTGCGCTCTGCCTCCACTGCCTCGGTTACCGTGGAGACTAGGGTGTGGGAGACGTTGACGCCATACAAGTCCTGCAACTGCGCCTGGATATCGCGGGTGGTTATCCCTCGGGCATACAACGACAGAATCTTGCCATCAAAACCGGTAAAGCGAGTCTGGCCCTTCTCGATGAGCCGGGGGTCAAAGGAGCCGTTTCGGTCTCGGGGAATGCCGATCTCGGCTTCACCAAACTCACCCTTGATCGTTTTCTTGCTCGCACCGTTGCAGCGATTCTTAGGGCTACTGGCGTCAGCCTCAGCTTTTTTCGGTGAGGTGGTGATCTACTCAGCACTCAGGCAGCGTTCTACTAGAGCTTTGGTCAACTGTTTGAAGATGCCACCTTCGCCCATCAGGTCGTCAGGGCACTGGTCGTCTTTGAGTAACTCGTCGATGAGTTCGGGACGAAAGGTCATCGGTCATGCCCTGGGTAGTTAGTTCATTAGATCTTGTTTTGACCTCTAACACAAACTAATTTACATTCCCGAACGCCAAGGTCAGGATAGTATCCGCATGAACGATCAGTGGCGCATTTTTTATGTGGATCGCCGAATTTCTCTACCAAAAACAACTTCCCTCTCCTCAATCCCAGTCCATCCCCCCAGGTACCCTCACCGGACTGCGGGGCATCGCCAAACAGACCGAACCAGCCCCTAGCGATGAGGAACTGCAAACCGACTACACCGACTATCTCACCCAAAAATACCAGTAAGCCTGCCCGTGAAAATTCTCATGGACACCAACACCGTTCTAGACCTCATCCTAGAGCGGCAACCCTTTGTCGAGAACGCAGTTCTCATCTTCGAGCAAATTGAACGCGGCAACTTAGCGGGTTATAGTGCGGCTCCCACCATCACCAATATTTTTTACATCCTCCGTAAAGCCAAAGGTCGCGACGTTGCCCTTGCGTCCATTCATCGACTCCTGATCGGCCTTCAGTTTTGTGCCGTCGATCGCCAGACCATTGAAACTGCTCTCAGCCTTGACCTGAAAGACTTTGA
>DATNRH010000605.1 GCA_036703605.1 Candidatus Obscuribacterales bacterium
CCTTCCCTCCCCCGACAAAGCAGGGCATCTCCGCTACCGCGAGGGCTTCAACAAGTTTGGAGCAAACCCAGACCTTCCCGGGCTTTCGGCCTACAGCCCTGCCAACTTCGATAATGACAGCCTCGCCAACTCCCCGCTTTCTAGCGAGTCGGGTACTGGCAAATACTACTCTCCACTCAATGATGTGGGAGGCCTGCACCGCAACCTAATCCCTGAATCGGAGGGCTGGGCATATACGCAGGTACGCTACCAGAATGACGGCAGGGGCAGACCTGAACGACAGTCGGGTGTAGGAGAGGCTTTCGAGATGGATGCGGGCAGAGTAACGAAATATATCTACAGTACCCCGACCGAACAGGAGCTATGGAGGCTATTCGGTACGAATGTGGGGAATGTGAGCCACTACAGGAAGGTAGTGACGACCGACCCGAACGGGCAGTCAAGCGTCGCCTATACAGACCAGGAGGGGCGCACCATCGCCACGGCACTGCTGGGAACCAACCCGCTGGCATTGGAAGCCCTGCCTGAATTAGCCAATTCTCTAAAGACCGAAAGCCTCGCGCACAGCAATACCCTATCGCCCGACGGGCGCACCATGTCCATCAGCCATACGATTGCCAATGTCATTGCAGGCACTCGCTACGATTTCGAGTACAACATCTCCTCGATGGCCGCCCAACTCAATGCGGATGTATGCTTAGGATGCGAGTATGAACTGGCAATCTCAATCACTGACCCTACTGGGAAAGCCGTGCCGCTAAACTGCACCGACATAACTTACAGCCCTAGCTATACCCGTCTTATCGGGCAAGCCGAATGCCTAGGGGATGTTGCCTCCCTGTCCTTTTCTTCTACCTTCAACCATGAGGGAAGCTATAGGGTCATCAAGACCCTGCGACTCCTATCGGCGGACTACAGCGCAATTAGGGAGCAGGTAAACCTGATGACCAAGGAGATACAGGAGGAAATGAAAGCAGAATATCCCCCCATCGACCCTTCCCAATGCGATATCTGCCTAGACTGCGAGGATCCTGGATTCGTCGAGATAGGACCTGACGGAGAGGAGATACCTGTCAAGTTCGACCCTGAGGTATTCATAGAGGAGACTGCAGCCGATATGGACTGCGAGCATATACTGGATGAGATCAGAGAGGATATCAGAGTGGAATGGGAGGAGCAGGGCGTCTACGGCTACGAAGCGACGCAGGAGGATCTAGAGGCGTCGGATCGCTACTGCGAGTACACATACTGCGTATTGACCCGCGAAAGCAAGATATTTGATACCCGCATGACCAATGCCGCGACTTGGTCAGAAGCTTTGGATGCGGGGCTTGCCAACCCTCTGGGGATGTCGGGCGACATCCCAGAGGGAAATTCTGACGCCTTCTTCTTCGATGGGCCTGGAATGGATAAAGGGAAGGAAATAATGGCTGACAGCCTCATGCACTGCAAAATCCTCGACTCGCTGGGCAATACGCAGGTGGAAGGCTCCATCTGGGAGGTAACCGACCCTGAGGGCAAAGGGAAGGATTTATTCATAGAAATGTCTGCTACGAGC
>DATNRH010000606.1 GCA_036703605.1 Candidatus Obscuribacterales bacterium
CAAACTCTTGCACCCTCAGCCCAGGCAAACTGCACAAGGTTCGGGGTTTTGTCCGCAACTCGGCATCAGTCATTTTCATGGGCTTACCCTGGTCTATGCTCCTGATCCTGATTCTATCAGCTCAATTTCCGATAAAGTCTATCGAAGCACATGGCGGTCAAATTGGCGGCGAAAGTGAGACTAATCAAGGCACTACGTTCTGGTTGACGCTATAGCTTGATTCTTTTTGGTTAGGACGCAGCTTCCTTCAGCACAAACTCCATCGCTTCTCGTAAACTCGCAACGTCTCCCAATACTTTACGAATCAGGCTTTTCAGACACGCCCAGCACCTCTCAATCCGATTCAAGTCCGGGGAGTACGGCGGCAGATACACCACCTGGCACCCAGCCGCCTCAATCAACTCAGCGATCCGTCCCCCATGATGAAACGTCGCATTATCCAAAATCACCCACTCCCCTGGATGCAGTTGCGGCACCCAACAAGTTTCCAACCACACCTCAAAAACAACGCGATTACAGGAACACTCCACTGTAAAGGGCGCAATGAGGTCTCCATCCCGATACCCCACAATCCTATTCACCCGTCCCTGACGCCGACCCGATTTCATCCCATAGAACCGTTCTCCCATGGGAGAGTAGCCATAGCCATAGGTGTCCCGCTCATCCATGCCGGACTCATCGACGTAGGTCACAGACGCCTTGAACGCTTGGCTCAACCAGGCTAGGAAGGCTGCTCGTTTCTCCTCGTCTCGTTGGACGTACCCGTAGTTTTTTTTACGGCTGTAGCGAATCTTCGCGATGGCCCGTGAGATGGTGGGTTGGCTGACCTCACCGTCCCACAGTTCGGCTAGTTCCCGCTGGGTTTTGTCGCTATGGGCACCGACGAACGCCTCGAATTTATCCCAATCGTTGATTTTGGGTGGGCACTGGGGTCGGGTTCGGGGGGTCGGGTTCGGGGGGTCGGTTGGATATCGCCGATTTGGGCTTTGCGCTGACACCACAAGTTGATGGTGTTGCGGCTGATGTTGAATAGTTGACTAGCTTCGCATTTCTTAAGGCCGTCCAACTCGATCGCCTGCATCACATTGCGTCGGAAGTCGCCACTATAGGGTTTAGCCATGGAGAGGGTAGAGGCAAGGGAACTCTTCTACCTATATGTCCTAGCCTTAATGAATGCAGCTATATCAACCTTTAAGGTATTGCGACGGCATGGTGTGATCTCTACTCACATCAAATCCGGTTAAAGAGTTGTAGGATATGTTCTTTCCTATAACGTGAGTTCAATGAGCTCATGACTCTCAATGCTGGCAGCTAGAAGCCTTGCCTACACAGGCAAAATCCACCTCGGATAGATAGGGGTGAGTCGGCGCAGGCTGACTTGGGCTATAGAGCTGTGGTTTCAACCACCTGGCCTTTAGGTTGTATCAGTCC
>DATNRH010000607.1 GCA_036703605.1 Candidatus Obscuribacterales bacterium
CCTCAGCCTTCATGACCGTGCTATGGTCAGGGACACAAGCACATTAGCCAGATCCTATGTTGTCGCTGGGGGTGGGCTGACTCTTGAAGCCGGAACCATCGAGGATCTGAGTGAACCCGAGCCTGGATGGATTACAGGAGAGGCAGGACATCGGATGAATATCCATCATGGCAAAGCAGCTAGATAAGTTCATCGAGGTTCTGGAAATGCTCCAGCGACACGCTGCGAATTAGGCTGTGCTGTCGTAGGGTGTATCGCTCTGACGCGTTGGCGAAGCCTTGCCCTGGGCAAATCGCCTCTTCCACCAAAAAGCGATCGCGCAGGGCATCGAGGGCCAGCAGCCCTTGTTCTAGGGTGCAGTCCCAGTAGTCTAGATGGCTGAGCCACCAATCTTCAGGTACGGCACAGCGGTAGACAGCTGCCTCACAGAGCAAAATGTAGGCAAATTTCGCCTCTTGGCGCAGGCGCTGAAAGGTCTGCTCTAGGCGCTGGTGCACATTGCGGCGCAGGGTTTGGGTAAAGCGGTCGAGCTGCCAGCGATCGTCGGCACCAACGGCTTGACCGGCAGCAGCGGCAGCGATCGCCCTTTCCACCGTCTCAATCTCGTGGCCATAGCGCTGCCAGTAGGCCACCACATTGCCAAAGTAGGGCCGACTGCCGATCTCACCGGCAATGATTCGCAGAGCCAAGGGGTGTCCTTCGTAGGCTTGGCCCATGCGTACCAAGTAGGCGTATCCCTCCGCATCCTCTGATGTGGCCAGTCCAGTCTTGTCAAACAGGGCCAGTTGTTCGGAGGCCGATAGCCCGGTCAGTAATTGAGTTGCCCAATGGTTGCGGTAGCGAGTACCCAGGGCCAGCAACTGGCTAGGCAACTCCTGCGACGTGAGAACTATGCGGCTCTGAAAGCCATCAGCCACCAGCACCTGCTGAAAAAACTGCAAAAACCCCTCGTCCTTAAATTCGCTCCAGCCCTCTTGCTCGTTGCCCTGAAGCCATTCTTCTAAGGAATCGATCAGCAGGAGCTGACGACTGGTCTGCAGCGCCTGCATCAATCGAGCTAAAAGCTGAGGTCTATCGGTGCGATCGCTCGGAGTGACTACCTCTCCCAGCTTTTCCAGCATCCGCGCCGCAAAACTGCCAAAATCGGGCACCTGGTCTTGAGCCTCTGCAGTCTCTCGCAGGGGCACCCCAAACCCCACTAGATCCAGCGACAGCCGCTCGGACAGAGCTGTTTTGCCCACTCCCGCTATCCCTGTGATCATCAGCAAACGACAGCCGCCCTGCACCTGGGTCGCTAAATCCGCCACCAGTGCCTCTCGCCCCACCCAGCCCTCATCGTAGGCATAGAACGTCATCGGCAGCGCTGAGCCACCGTTGGACGCAGTGTCTTCTGCCTTGCCCCGAGCCAAGATCAGCTCCCTCGGCTCCAGACCCAGAGCTGCTGAAATCTCCTCAAACTTGGCAATCGAAACCTTTATCCCCCGGCAAAAGTTACTCACCGTCGAAAGCGCAATGTCTAAATGGGCCGCCAGATCGCCCTGGGTCAGAAACCCATTGCGCTCCAAGGCGATCGCCACCGCTTGCTTATGGTCAGGGTGAAGGGCAACGGAACGAGGCATGGGGAAGGGATGAAGGCAGAAGGATGAAGGATGAAACAGGTGGGGGGGCGATCGCGCCAACGTTGCTATGTCAAACATAACCCATTCATCCTTCTGCCTTCTGATTTCTGCCTTTATCCTTCTGCCTTTTGATCTCAGTCCTGAACTCAGGCACAACTCAGGGTTGAGCTCAAATACCCTCTTGCGAGGATGAATCCATGAAGCAAATGAGACCCACAAGGCAGGCAATCAACGCCAACCCTTTAGGGCTTTTCTTCATCCTTCTACCCTCATACTTCATCCTTCTGCCTTCATACTTCATCCTTTTTCCCTATGTACTTCTATCAAGAACAACTCGCCACCGCCTGGCACCTGGTTGAACGGGGCAGTCAGGCCGCTGGGGTGGATGGCATGACGGTGGATTTGTTCAGGGGCATTGCCCAAGAGCAAATTCGGCTGCTGCATCAGCAGATGCGGCAGGAGCGCTATGTCGCTAGCCCAGCCAAGGGCTTTTACCTGCCCAAAAAGAGCGGGGGTCAACGCCTGATTGGCATTCCCACGGTGAAGGATCGGATTGTGCAGCGCTATCTGCTGCAAAACATCTATCCCAAGCTAGAGGATGCCTTGAGTGATGCGGCCTTTGCCTATCGCCCTGGCTTCTCGATTTACACCGCTGTCGATCGGGTTATGGAGCGCTATCGCCACTCCCCCACTTGGGTAATTAAGGCCGATATTCAGCAGTTTTTTGACACGCTGTCTTGGCCAGTGCTGCTGCACCAGCTCGACCAGCTTGGTTTGCCTACCCCGTGGGTGCGGTGGATTGAGCATCAGCTCAAGGCTGGGATGGTCATCCATGGCCATTTCTATCGCCCTAACCAAGGGGTGTTGCAGGGCAGCATTTTGTCTGGGGCGCTGGCCAACCTGTATCTGAACGATTTTGACCATCGCTGCCGGTCGGCCGACATTCCCTTGGTGCGCTACGGCGACGACTGTGTTGCCGTTTGCCACAGCTACCTCGAAGCCAGCCGATTCCTGTCCCTCATGCAGGACTGGATTGAAGACCTCTATCTCACCCTGCATCCCGAGAAGACCCAGATCATTCCGCCCAATCAGGAGTTTGTGTTCTTGGGGCATCGGTTCCAGGGGGGTGATGTGGAAGCGCAGCTAAGAAAGGCAGAGGGAGGAAGGCAGAAGGCAGAAAAAAAGCGGACGGCGTGGGGGCCACCGAAGGTATGCAGCATCGTGAAAACTCCCCAGTCCATAGCGAAATCATCCACTGACGAATATTGGAGGGACGGCATGACCACTCTATATGTGACGGATCAAGGGGCCTATCTGCGGGTCAAGCATCAGCAGTTTCAGGTGTTGCATCAGCAGGAGCTGCGTTGCTCGGTTCCTGCCAGCCAGATTAGCCATGTGGTGCTGTTTGGGGCCTGCAACGTGTCCCACGGGGCGGTGCGGCTGGCTCTGCAACGGCGCATTCCGCTGCTCTATCTGTCGAATAAGGGGCGCTAC
>DATNRH010000608.1 GCA_036703605.1 Candidatus Obscuribacterales bacterium
GGACGCCGGGCGTCCAGGCATGGAGGCTTTTCGGCTTTACCCCTGAGATACCCAGGGCCAAGTAGAGACTTAGCAAAGGGATAAAAGTATCCCTTAGTAGAAAGAGGCTCATCGAGCCTCTTTTTGTTTTACTATTAAATATTAGAGATAGGCCTCAATCATCTGCCGGATCGAATGGCCGGTAATAGGCTTTCACGCTTCCTCGTAGCCGCTCCTGAGGTGCTGGTATAAAATGGCTGACAGCCTCCTCCCATTCTGGACATCTGGGCATGTTGTCTCGGAGGCTTTCTTTGTATAATTCATTTGCCGTCTGTATGCTAGCACCTGCCTCACGAATGCACCGCATTAACAGATTTGGCGTCGTTTCAACAAACGCACTTGCTATGATTGCCGCTGACGATTCCGAAATTCCACCGACTTGGGTTGTGCCGTTACGCAGCGCAAGCGATAGGTCTTCCTCAGAAACTATGTTTCCATAGGGAACATTGAGATGCGTAACCGCTATGCTCAGCCCTGACATTTCCCAGCTCCCATACGAGAGAAAGTCACTTTTTTGAATTGCGATATGATAGCCATGCTGCGAGTGCTACTAAGGCTCCAAGCCCCAGAAGCGGAGATGCTAACAAAATCATTTCGAGGTACTCGTTCACGATGAATCCTGTTGTCAGATTGTTTTCAACAGCTTCTTCACCCTACTACTATACATCTATCATAGCTTCAATATGGATAGCTGGACATGAAGGTTCTTCATCTAGGATGACTGGGACTAGCTATCGTTTTTTGCAGGTTGCTTAAGGTAAGACCAAGGTAGCAACGTTCTTTCCATATCCTCACTGACTCTGATAGAGTCGTAACCCCACCCTACATGGCACCCATCATGGAACAACAAAGAACTATTAATGCCCTCCCTGCATGGGGATCTACAGCTGAGAGTCACCGTGACAAAGCCTGTATCGTCCAGGACTGGGAGCTAGTCAGCATTGATCTTGAAGGTAAAGATGTTCAATTCCTTTACGGTACAGTGGTGAGCGACTACAAGCGCCGCTGGCAGTCTGGTGATTATGTGTTCACCAGCGCAGTAGTGAAGTTTGACGAAGAGACGGGGCTGGTGAAGACAAAAAACTCGCTATACTGCCTTCAGGGTAACGGCGAAGAGGTGTTTCCCACGCTGAGAGAGGCCGCTAAGATGAGGGGTATAGGTCAGTCGCTTCATACCGTTAGGGCCATTGAGCGCGACGTAGGAGAGATCCAAGGGCCGCATCATGACTGATCACAACGGGCACTCCTAAGCGTAACCGCCCTGCTCTATGTGCTCAAGGTAGCGCAGAACCTCGGCCACCCTCCCCTTGTCGATCAGCTGCTTCGCTGTGAGGCTTCCCAACGTTG
>DATNRH010000609.1 GCA_036703605.1 Candidatus Obscuribacterales bacterium
GGTTTTAGAAGAACTCGGTGAACTGATGCATTTGCCCACCAGCAAGATGCAAAAAGACCTCGAACTTTATCGCAGCAATCTTGACAAGATTGTTCAAGCCAAGTCGGTAATGGAGGATATTCTCAAAGCCGATCGCAAGAAGAAAGAAGAACGAGAAAAGCAGCGACAGATGGCCGCCTCTGGCGAACCTGTAGCAGACACCTCCGAAACACCTTAATTTCGGTTGCTGGGATTTGATGCGATCATCGCCCTGTGTCATCTCCTTGAGCGTCTCGATCACAGTCCATCTCTCACTAAAAACACTATCCCCCTACAGGTCAAAGCCCGTAGGGGGATAGTTCTAATACTTTGGTGACGGCAATCTAGCGCTGGAGTCGCCTAATCTGGAGAAGCTTGGGCGATCGCTGAAGTATAGCGATCGCTCCCTGATGCTCATCAATTTCATCATGGAACATCAGCCTGCACCAGTGTGAGCATTCATATCCATAGAACCTCACATCGGCAGGCATCCCGCTATCAGCATCTAGATCGCGCCGATCCCCTTACCTCGGTTATCGTAGGCATCTGTTAAGCGTCCTTTCTCTTGAGTTTCGTTAACTTCAGTCAACTCTTGAACACGCTGGGCTTCTTCTTGCTGCTTTTGTGCCTGGCGATCACCTGGCTCTTCGTAGTACATTTCCGGCTCGATAGCGAAATTATTCACCAGGCCTTCATTGTCCACGGTATAACCATCCGTGGTGTTGATGTCTTCCTCATCCGTGGGGGGTTGCTTGTAACCCTCTTGCTCCCGCTCTATGCGGGCAGCCGTTTCAGCGGGCATAATACCGCGATCGTAGTTATCTCGTTGAATGCGGTCACCACTCATAGGTGTCTCCTTTAGGCTAATCATCAAGACGGATGTGGAATTATCCCATCCTGTCTTACGAGATCTGGAGCCAAGGGATCAGCGATCGCCCTGCTTCAGTCACGCTACCTCTAGCATGGAGGAGGATCAGAAAAAATGCGTCTACCCATCGACCCAAGCGATCGCCTTTGTATCTCTGCATATAGAGGTAGCCGACTCAATTGAGGCTCGACGGGGAGAGCGATCGCTCCGGATTAGCCCGAATCCATAGATACCATGGTGAGCAGCCCGCCGATTCTAAAGCTTCAGCAACTCCTCAAGGGCTTGATCATCCCCTAAGGGCACCCAGAGATGCACGTGAGTACCCCCATCTAAGTCGCTATCAATGCGCCAACTGCCGTCATACAGATTCACCAACTGCTGCACAATCACCAGCCCTAAACCACTGCCCTGCTGCTCATAGAGCTGGCGCTCAAACTGCTGAAATGCTCCAATAGCTTGGATTTGTTCTGGCTGCATCCCTCGGCCGCGATCGCTCACGCAGAGATGATACCCATCCCCCTCTAGCCCCCCCGACACCACAATCGGCGTACCTGGCAAGGAAAACTTACAGGCATTGTCAATCAACTCTTCAATGATCTTCTGTAAATTAGCCTCACTGACCCCAATGGTGGCATTCTCCATCGCCATCGTCAGATCAGTCTGGCGTTCCTTTTGTTCCGCCACATCCATAGCTGCACATTGCGCCACAAACTCTGGCTGCTGTAAAATATGCGACCGAAACTCAG
>DATNRH010000610.1 GCA_036703605.1 Candidatus Obscuribacterales bacterium
CATGAAGGGGGGTAAGTTCGAATTGTCCGGCTTGAACTCATTGGAACGAATGCGACCTTTGATGAGGAAATAACAGCGACTTGCCTCCATGAGCACGACAAGAAGAAGCGCCCAAGAGATGAAGAGTCCAAGTACCTGAGCCGAAGTGCTCATCGGTCAACCTCCTTTTGCCCTAAGCCCTTGTTTAGCGGCGCCCATGTAGCGCAGCGAAATGGGCGCCCGGTGGAGGGCCGGAGGCCCGGAACGAACTACAACCGTTGGTTATGTGGTGCGCGGCGCAAACATGATGATTGCCATACCTAACAGCGCAACGGCTGAGCCAACCAAATCCCAAGCGGTTGGCCGAATACCATCGACCGCCCAAAGCCACACAATAGCCATAAAAATATACACACCACCATATGCAGCATAGACCCTGCCAGCAGCCGTGGGATGTAGCGACAGTAACCACGCAAATGCTGCAAGACTCAACGCACCTGGCACTATAAGCCAGATGGTTTTGCCCTCTCGAAGCCATAGGTAAGGCAAGTAACAACCAACAATCTCTGCCAATGCAGTGACGAGAAAAAGACCGACTGTTTTCAGTTCAGGCAAAGAAATTGACCTCTTGGTAGTGACACATAACGTTGCCAACAGGGGCCCGCGTAGCGGGTCCCTGCCTGGTTGGCCTTGTTAGGGCTGCGACACGCAGGCCGTGACAAGGCTAAGCAGGGCGTAGCGCAGCGAAGCCCCACCGTTGTTACTGGCACCGAGGTGAGGCTGACGCCCCGAGGATGCCGCTTTACCCGATTGTGGCACGCTCGGAAGATTGCTCAAGCCGAAACGCTAACCAAATAGGCCATTTGAATGCCACCAGGAAGGAGACTGCCGGATATGGGATCTGGCTCCGTCCCTGGATGCTGGGCTGCCCCTCCATGGGCAGCAGAATCATTTTGATATCGGGGCCTCAGCTAGAGGGAAAGGCCGAGTAGCCCTAACGCCCGCCATCACCGGTGACAAAACCAGAGCGAAACGGAGGTTTTGGCATCCGGTGCATGGCCTGGTTAAACCTCACTTTGGTCAGTGAAGCTGACTAAAAACTTCCGGGTGTTGCTCAGCAATACGCAGAAGCGCAACCGCAGGGCCTTGCGGCTCGCGCCGACCCTGTTCCCAGTCCTGAAGGGTTCGCACACTCACACCCATAAGGCC
>DATNRH010000611.1 GCA_036703605.1 Candidatus Obscuribacterales bacterium
GCAGCAGCAGAACTCCTTTATCAGCGGTCGCTCATGATTGATCAAAGCGTGTTGGGTGAAACTCATCCCAATATCGTTATCAGCCTCAATAGTTTTGCATTACTGTATCAAACTCAGGGGAACTACTCAGCAGCACTGCCGTTATATGAACAGGCAACAGAAATTCGGGAAACCCAATTGGATCTAACTCTATCTGTCATCTCCGAGGCACGGCGGCGGTCGTATCTATCAACTCTTTCACGAGAAACCAATATCCTGATTTCCTTGAACCTCCAGGAGTCACCAGAAGCGGCTCCCTTGGCACTAACGACCCTACTGCGTCGCAAAGGCAGAGTGCTAGATGCCACTGCTGAGAGCTATGCCACCCTGAGACAACAGTTAACCCCAGAAAATCAGGCATTACTTGATGAACTACGTCAGGTAGACACCCAGCGAGCTAATTTATTTTTTGGCGAACCGGTGGAAGGGCAGGCTGAATTACTGGTGACGCTGGAAGCCCGGGCTGAAGTGTTGCAAAATCAGCTAGCGCGGGCCAGTGCCGCATTCCGCACGGAGACCCAGCCCGTCACCCTAGAGATGGTGCAGCAACAGATTCCATCTGATGGGGCATTGGTAGAACTAGTGCGCTACGAGCCTGATGCGGCAATATCCCCTCAAGAGCATCGTAGAATGCCCCGATATGCGGCATACGTGCTGTTCCCCTCTGGCGAGATCCACACAGTAGATTTGGGGGATGCCGCCGCTATCGATGCGCAGGTCTTCACCTTCCTTGATGCCCTGCGCAATCCTCGCTCCAATATTCAACCGATCGCCCGCGCCCTCGATGCCCAACTGATGCAGCCGATTCGCGCCCTCACCGGTGATGCCACCCACCTGCTGCTCTCCCCCGACGCGGCCCTCAACCTGATTCCCTTCGCCGCCCTAATGGACGAAGACGATCGCTACCTCAGCGAAACCCTTACCCTCACCTACCTCACCTCCGGTCGCGACCTGCTGCGGATGAATCGGGGTCTGGAGCCGGGGCAGGGGCCGGTGATTGTTGCCAATCCAGACTATGGAGCCACCGAGCTAGCCGCCGCGTCTCGTGGTGCTACGCCGAGTCAGGGCAATGCCGTCCTCACGGCCCAGCGCTCCACCGACTTTAGCAGCCTCAATGCCTTTGGCTCCCTCCCCGGTACCGAAACGGAAGCGGATGCCATCATGCCCCTCCTGCCCAACGCCACCCGCTGGGACGGAGCCGAGGCTACGGAAGCGGTGATCAAACAGGTTCAAGCGCCCAGCATCCTGCACCTAGCTACCCACGGTTTCTTCCTGCAAGACCAAGACTGTCTGGCCGTTCCCGGCGGTACCCGCACTGCCTCGATTGACGTTGTCTCCACCGTTCAAACCGACTGCGTGCCCACCCCGCGCAATATGGAAAATCCTCTGCTGCGATCGGGATTGGTGTTTGCGGGCGTCAACCAACGGGCCAGCTTCGCGGATGGTAACGACGACGGGGTGCTCACGGCCCAGGAAGTCACCCGAATGAATCTGTTCGGCACCCAACTGGTGGTGCTGTCGGCCTGCGAGACGGGGTTGGGGAATGTGGTGAATGGTGATGGGGTGTATGGCCTGCGGCGGGCGTTTGTGCTGGCGGGGGCAGAAAGTCAACTGATGAGTTTGTGGAAGGTAGACGATTTGGGTACCAGTGACTTGATGCAGGGGTACTATGAACGGTTGATGGAGGGAGCTGGACGCAGTGAGGCCCTGCGGGATATTCAGCGAGAGTTGCAATCGACAGGGGCTTACGGTCATCCTTATTATTGGGCTGGATTTATCGCGTCGGGCAATTGGCGATCGCTGGAGGGAGGGGAATGAAAGCACCGGAGCGCTATTGGCGACTGCTGCGTCTAACCATGCAGGGTCAGCGGCGGGTGGAGGAGTTGCCGCCTTGCCGCCAATGTCTGGAGACCCAATGTCTTGGGAGGGAGGCGGATGCTGTACCGAGTGATGCTGTTGTGCAGCGCCAGTTGCAAACGCTGATGCAGACGGCTGAGAAGATGGTGTCTGTTTTAGCAGAAGGCTGCTTGCGCTGCTATATTTCCTACGAAATCGATCGCACCTGTCGAGACCTGTTTAGTCGCTTTAGTGCCGCTGCTGGTCTGACCTGTTTAGAAGATCTGCTGTCCCTAGTGCTGATGGATACGGATCCCCTCCATCAACGTCCCACCACCCCGTCTCTCGCCGATGACCCGACGCCCTCCGGCAAAGTCTTGCGTACCTTTGATCCGGATAAGGCGCAGCTGAATACCTGGACGAAGCGGGTTGT
>DATNRH010000612.1 GCA_036703605.1 Candidatus Obscuribacterales bacterium
CGGTCGGCCACCGCACCGGTCTGTTTGATGCGATGGCCGATTTGCCCCCGGCCACCAGTCAGCAGATTGCCGACGCCGCTGGGCTGCAAGAGCGCTACGTGCGCGAATGGCTCAACGCCCTAACCACGGGCCGAATTGTAGAGTATGATGCCGCTGTCAAAACGTACCGCCTGCCCGCTGAGCACGCGGCCTTTCTAACTCGTGCAGCCCAGTCTGATAACATGGCCACCTTCTTTCAGCACACGGTCGGCCTGGCCACTGTGGAAAGTGAGATTGTGGGCTGTTTTAAGGCTGGTGGCGGCGTGCCCTACTCCGCCTTTGGTCGCTTCCATGAAGTGATGGCCGAAGACAGTGGTCAAACCGTTGTAGCAGCGCTGGAAGACCACATTTTGCCCCTAGTGCCGGGGTTAATCGAGCGGCTCCAGCGGGGCATGGACGTGTTGGACGTGGGCTGCGGCAGCGGTCGAGCGATGAATAAGCTGGCGCGGCTGTTCCCTGCCAGTCGGTTTTGGGGCTATGACTTTTCGGCCCAGGCGATCGCCGTGGCTACCGCCGAAGCCCAGACCCACGGTCTCACCAATGTGGCGTTCCAGGTTAAAGACGTGACCGACCTCCAAGAGGCAGAACGCTACGACCTGATCACCACCTTCGACGCCATCCATGACCAGGCCCACC
This sequence comes from Candidatus Obscuribacterales bacterium, assembly GCA_036703605.1. Lineage (NCBI taxonomy): Bacteria > Bacillati > Candidatus Melainabacteria > Candidatus Obscuribacterales > Candidatus Obscuribacterales bacterium. The sequence continues at coordinate 676 of DATNRH010000612.1, forward strand.
CCGATCGCGTGCTGCGCAACATCCACAACGCCCTGCGCCCCCACGGCCTGTACCTGATGCAGGATATTCGCGCCGCCAGCGAGGTTAGCGGCAATTTAGACCATCCCGTTGCGCCCTTTCTCTACACCGTGTCCTGTATGCACTGCATGACGGTGTCACTGGCTGAAGGGGGCATGGGCCTCGGCACCATGTGGGGTCGTGAAAAGGCGGCTGAAATGTTGGCTCAGGCGGGGTTTACCGCGATTGAGATGAAAGCCCTGCCTCACGACGCCATGAACGACTACTACGTGATTCGTAAGGGATAAAGCCATGTGTCAACTCTGTGGGTTAGTAGCCAGACTGCCGAAGACGCGAGCGGCGTTCGGCAGCGATCGTCCTTGGCAACCCGGCCCTTCTACTCAAACCCTATCTAGCTGGGGTTCCCTAACCTTAGACCGGCCTCAGGCTTCCCCACCGGAAAATCAACGCCGCTAGAGGCTCTTCAGCAAGGTTGAACTTTGCTGAACTAAGGTTGAGCCGCCCCGATAAGGCTGGTCGGTATGGCCACATCCACAGACAGAGTCGTAGACAGAAATCGTCTTGTTTTGTTTAACTACTTCACCCCTTCAGGAGATAGTGCTATGACCGTTACCTTTGATCGCAATACTGTAAAAACCGCCCTGGACACAGACTACACCGCGATCGCCGCCAAAGTCGCCCAAACCCTCGTCCAAACCGTGCAGGCACGGGAGGCCCAGCCTGGAGTTCCTACCGACGAAATTTAATGCCTGCGCCGGGCTGGGCTGTTACCGCTGATCGTGCCCCGGCAGTATGGTGATCTGGGGCCAGGTTGCGCCCAGGCCATGGCCGTGGTCACAACACTGGCTGAGCACAACAGCTCTGCGGCTCAGCTCTACAGCTATAGCAGCGCAAGGACTAGTTAACCTGAGTTCGACAAGTAATAAAGTGCTGAAAGAAAGGCTGAGGGTTACGCTCAAAGTATCGAATTCTAAGCCCCTCAGCCATGTCTTTGAGTCTAGCGCGCCTCGACCTGACCCAACTCTTCTGCGACGTTGACGACGTCTATCGTAAGTTTGAGCGGCTCTGTGAACAAGCTATCCCGCGACTGCCGTGCGACGGGCAGCCGAAAGCCTATCAGTCTAGATTGAGCATCAGCGACGTGATGACTATCGTCATCGCCTTCCATGGCTCGGGCTATCGAACGTTTAAGGATTTTTACAACCAGAAGGTCTTGCCTGACTGGCGGGACGCCTTTCCCAACTTGGTGAGCTACGGACGGTTTATCGAACTCATGCCTTGGAGCTTTATGGCTTTAGTGAGCTTTCTAAACACGTGCTGTTTTGGCAAGGTCACCGGCATCAGTTTCATCGATTCCACCTCGGTCGCGGTCTGCCATATCAAGCGGGCCAAGACTCACAAGACGTTCAAGGGCTTGGCGGGTTGGGGCAAATCGTCGGTGGGGTGGTACTTCGGCTTTAAGTTACACCTCATCATTAACGACCACGGTGAACTGCTGACCGTTGCCCTGACGCCGGGCAATACTGATGACCGTAAGCCCGTTCCCGACATGACTAAAGACCTGGTCGGAAAGCTGTTTGGAGACCGAGGGTATATTTCGCAGGCGCTCTTTGAGTCGCTCTTTGAGCGGGGTCTAGAGCTGATTACCAAACGTCGCAAGACCATGAAAAACGCCCTGATGCCGCTGCTCGATAAGCTCCTGCTGCGCAAACGCCCGATTATCGAGACGGTCAACGGGAACCGTCCAATAGCTGTCTTCCCCAGCAGTGCTGAATCAAGCCTTTTGGACAGTAGATTCAGCCCCTGGCTCTGCCAGTCTGATCGGTACGTTGAGAAACTCAGCCGATCGCAGCTGAGGATAGACAAACTCCACATCGGCAGCGATCGCCTGAGCCTCGATTTCTGCCTCGATCACCGCATGGCACTGAATTTGTCCAGTAGGAGAATTAACCTCTGTCGGTAACCGAATCGGGTGATCGGCGATCAGCATTGGCTGTGCTAAGGCTGGAGCAGTTATGAGGCCGCCCATGGGGGCGCTGAAGATAGTCGCGAATATGAGTGTCAGTCGGAATGGGTTCATGGTCTTTAAGCAATCAAAGGTTGGGTACCTACGATGACGGGCTGGAAATACCGATTATCTAAGCGCATCACCTGAACGAATCCCGCCTTCTCCATGAGCTGCGCCAGGTGATCGGGACGGATGGCGTAGTAGCGCGATCGCATGACATGGGTTTGTACCTGCTGCGTTTGTCGATCCTCCTCCAGGAAGTAGAACGCCAGGTCATACCAATCGCCATCAAAATCCCACACTTGAAACAACAAATAGCGCTTACCGCTAATTTCTCGCAGGCCGTAAGGTTTGACAATCCCTCGACCACGGGGTTCACGGTCGTAGTCTCGCAGGGTAATCAGACAGCCACCGCCAGGTTTAATACAGTTGCGAAAAGCCTGCAAGGCCTGAAGAATTGCAGCGTCTGTGAGTAGGTGCGGGACTGAGTTATCGCAGGAAATTAAGGCATCAAAGGTTTCGGCATAGTGCTGATCAACCTGGCGCATATCGCAGACCGAAAAGGGAACGTTGAGCCTGCGTCGGTTAGCCTCCTGCCGAGCCAGGTGGATTTCCCCTGCTGACAAATCGGAGGCGGTGACCTGATACCCCAGCGCCGCCAGTCCCAAGGTCTGGGTGCCAATGCCGCAGGAGACATCCAGCACAGTTTTAACCTCAGTGCCCCAGTTTTGCTGAATCAAGTGGGATAACTGGTTAGCTTGCTGGGCAATGGCCGCATCCCAATCTTCATAGATGAGGGAATAGAAGGGAGCAAGGCGATCGTAAAAGTCATTCATCGGGATTTGCTGCTTGATAGAACTTTGACGATGACAAGGGCGAATGTGTCAATTCCTCGTTTCCTTTAGAACTCGAAATAAGGATTAAAGGGCACATCTGTATTGCCGTAATCGATGCCTAATTTGTGCAGTTCGGAAGTAATTTGGCTGCGGTGGTGAGTCTGATGGTTGAACAACTGGACGTAAAACAGACCCCGCGACAGGTGACGATGACGTTGGAGGCGATCGCTCCAAATCTTCAGCGTTTCATCCAGCCAGGGTTGCTCCAAAATTGCCGCCTCAGTCCGAAGCTGCTGATCAAATGCTTGACGCTCTCGCTTGAACTGGGTGTAGTCAGGAAACGGTAAGCCACGCGGATCAAAGTTGGCGAACTGCTGGGTGTGAATCAGCTTGTGCAAGGCCAAATCCACATGAATGATGTGGTTTAAGGTATGCAGAATGGAGCCGAAGAACATGCCTCGGTCTTGGCTTAGCTCATGGCTCGCAAGCTGGTCGCAGCGGCTCAAGAGCTGCTCGTGTTGCCACTGGCTGTAGGCAGCCATCATTTGCACGTACTGGGGAGTAATCATGGCAAAGGGTTGAATTCGATTGCGGTCATAGAGGGGGCTGTCCCCCCACTGGATCGGGATGGGCCGGAACCACGCCCCTGGGAGCCCTGGTTGACCACGTTGATCAAATGGCAGAAGCTGACACACTATGGGCTCTCCTTACCAATCACGTAGTAGTCGTTGACGGGGTCAAGATAAAGAAACGTTCTTCATCCGTTAGTTTCACTCTATCGAGCTGTCTACTATCTGTCGTTACAGTAAATCTCGGTATATTTCAGGTGATGGCTCAGGATATGACAGGATACAGCAATTACAAATAGCTTATGAACAGGGGAGAATAGAAGAAAGAGCAACAACGGTACCGAGCAGCCATGACTTCCCTTGAAAAGTTTATCCAAAGCAACCCTCCGGCTCAAGAACTGAAACGCGCCTTCAGCAATTCTCAGTATGAAGATCTTGCCCCACCTTGTTGACAATA